>NZ_JBEOMB010000015.1:0-40519 GCF_046000175.1 Rhodoplanes sp. SY1 | reverse complement strand
TCTGCGGCGCATCAGGCCTGTGGCCTGCCGCGCCTTGTCCGGGGCACGCGGCCGAGCGCCGGGATCGTCACACCGCGGCGCCGGGGCGGACACCGGTGCGGAGAAACGCCGGACAGGCGCTCCGCTCCAGGACCGCGGCGAAGCGGTTCTTCAGCCACGGCATCTCCAGGCGCAGCCGCAGCCCGGTCTTGCTGCGCGCCTTGAACACGCCCGACCAGTCGAGCAGCGTCTTGGCGTTGTCGAGCGTCAGCGCGACCGGCGGCAGACCCTCGCGGGCCAGCATCCAGCTCATGATCAGCGTGCCGGTGCGGTGGTTGCCTTCGACGAACAGCTCGGGCGTGCTCAGCATCCGGACATAGACGCCGGCGGCCCGCCGCCACGGCGACTCGTGGGCGTGCAGCGCGTGCCATTCGACGATGTCGCGGATGCCGCCGTCGGCCCGTTCGTAGAAGCGCTGCTCGGTGGCGGCGAGGTGGCCGGCGGCGTCGGCCCGCACGGCCGCGTCGGTGCCGCACAGGACGAGCGCGTTGAGCTCCAGCCACTCGCGCAGATGGCCGAAGGCGAACAGGTCGACCTTGCGTTCGAGCAGATCGTCGACCGCGGCGTAACCGGCCATCATCCGGTCGATCCAGCCCTCGTCGGGGTTTTCGCGCGGATCCTGGAGGGAGAGGTTCAGCCGGGCGAAGGCGTGCGCGACGACGCGCAGCGACGCCTCGATCGCGGCGAGGTCGAGCACGGCTCCGGTGCCCGGCGCGCACGGCGCCGGACTGGACAGGTCGAGGGCGTCCGAAATGGGAGGCTCTCTTCGGTTCGGGTTACTGCGACAGGGTGCCGAGCGCCTCGCGACCGAGCGAGACGATGTCGGCGGTCAGTGGAACATAGCCCAGCTCGCGCGCCAGGGCCTGGCCCTGCGGACCCAGGCCCCAGGCGACGAAGTCGCGGACCGCCCGGCCCTTGGCGGCGTCGCGCGGGTCCCGGTAGAGGAACAGCCAGCTGTAGGAGACGATCGGATAGGCGTTGGCCGCCGTCGGATCGATCACCGAAGCCTCGAGCTCGCCCGCCTTGTCGGAGCGGGCGGCGAGCGCGAGCTGCGCCGCCTCGGCGGACGGCGCGACGACGCTGCCCGAGCGGTTCTGCAGCGCCGCCACCGGCAGGCCGAGCCGCCTGGCGAAGCCGTACTCGACATAGCCGATCGCGCCTTCGCTCATCTTGATGCGCGCCGCGACGCCCTCGTTACCGGCGGCCAGCATGGCCCGGCCCGGCCATGCCACCATCTTGCCGGCGACCAGTCCGGCGTTCCGCCACGCCGGGTCGGCGGCGGCGAGGTGGCGCGTGAAGGCGGCCGTGGTGCCGCTCGAGTCGCGTCGCGCGACCAGCGCGATGTCGCGGGCCGGCAGCGCGAGGCCCGGATTTGCCGCCTTGATGCGCGGATCGTCCCAGCGCGTGACGGTGCCGGCGAAGATCCCGACATAGACGTCGCGTGGCAGCTTCAGCGCGCCGCCGAGGTTCGGCAGGTTGTAGGCGAGCACGATCATGCCGGCCGTGATCGGTACCGCCACGGCGCCGCCCGGCACCTTGGCGGCGTCGGCGGCCGACAGAACCTCGTCGCTGGCCCCGAAGTCGACCGTGCCGGCGAGGAAGCGCTTGACGCCCTCGCCGGAGCCGACCGCCTGGTAGCTCACGCCGACGCCGCGCTCGGCCTTGTAGGCGGCGATCCATTTCGCATAGAGCGGCGCCGGGAAGGTGGCGCCGGCCCCGGCGATCGCCACTCCGGTCGGCCCGGCTGCGGGTTGCTGGGCGAGGGCGGCGACCGGGGCGGCGACGGCGGCCAGCACCGCGGCCCCGCCGGCGAGCACCGCGCGACGTGACGCATCCATGGAAGCCTCCTGCCGACGATCAGCTGAACTTGCCGCCGATATAGTCCTTGGTGAGCTGCTCGCGCGGGTCCTCGAACACCCGCGCGGTCTCGTCCATCTCGACCAGATAGCCGGTGCGGCCGCCCTTGGAGATGTCGACGGCGAAGAACGCCGTGATGTCGGCGACGCGGGTCGCCTGCTGCATGTTGTGGGTGACGAGCGCGATCGTGTAGTCCTTGCGCAGCTCCAGCATGAGCTCCTCGATGCGCCGCGTGGCGATCGGGTCGAGCGCCGAGCAGGGCTCGTCCATCAGCAGCACGCTCGGCTCGGTGGCGACGGCGCGGGCGATGCACAGGCGCTGCTGCTGGCCGCCGGAGAGCGACAGGCCGCTCGCCTTGAGCTTGTCCTTCACCTCGTCCCACAGCGCGGCGCGGCGCAGCGCGTGCTCGACCCGCTCGGCGACGTCGCCCTTGAACTTGTTCAGCCGCAGGCCGAAGGCGACGTTGTCGAAGATGCTCATCGCGAACGGGTTCGGCTGCTGGAACACCATGCCGATGTAGCGCCGCACCACGACCGGATCGACCGCCTTGTCGTAGATGTCCTGGCCGAGGAAGTGGACGTTGCCCTCCAGCCGGAAGCCGTCGATCAGGTCGTTCATGCGGTTGAGGCTGCGCAACACCGTGCTCTTGCCGCAGCCCGACGGCCCGATGAAGCCGGTGATCTTGCCCTTCTGGATCGGCACGTGGCTGTCGCGGACCGCGAGGAACTGCCCGTACATGATCTTCGAGACGCGGCAGTCGATGGCGATCTCGCTCGCCGCGGCCGGTGCGGCGGAGGGACCCTGATCCCGGATGGCTTCCACGGCGCTCATGATCACCTCCTAGTACTTCGGCCGGCCGAGCAGGCGGCTGAGCACGTTGAACACCAGAACGATCAGCACGAGGACGAGCGACGCGGCCCAGGCGAGCTGGATCTGGTTCTCGAACGGCATGCTGGAGAAATTGAAGATGAGGATCGACAGCGAGGCGGTCGGCTCGCTGACGCGGCTCAGCCAGTAGTTGCTGAACAGCGCCGTGAACAGGAGCGGCGCCGACTCGCCCGACACGCGGGCGACGCCCAGCATCACGCCGGTGGCGATGCCGGGCAGCGCGGTCGGCAGCACCACCTTCCAGATCATCTGGGTGCGGGTGCAGCCGATGCCGAGGGCCGCGTCCTTCATCTTGCGCGGCACCATCTTCATCGCCTCCTCGGCGGTGAGGATGACGGTCGGCAGCATCAGGAGCGACAGCGCGATGCCGCCGGCGAGCGCCGAATAGGTGCCCATCGCGAGCACCACGACGGCGTAGCAGAACACGCCGGCCAGGATCGACGGGAAGCCGGTCAGCACCTTGGAGAGGAAGCGCGCGGTGCGGCCGAGCCGGTCGTCCGGGCCGAGCTCCGCCAGGTAGACGGCGGCCAGCACGCCGAACGGAATGCTGATCGCGGCGGCGATGCCGACCATCACCACGGTGCCCAGGATGGCGTTGCCGAAGCCGCCGCCCATCTCGAACCCGGCCGGCGGCAGCTCGGTGAACAGCTCGAGCGAGAGCCGCGAGCCGCCCTCGACGATCAGCATGTAGAGCACCGAGACGAGCGGCACCGCGGCGAGCAGGGCGATCGACCAGGCGCCCGCGGTGAGCAGGACGTTGGTGACGGCGCGACGATCCGACCACGAATGGGCGAGGTCGGGCGTGGAGGCGGGGCCGCCGGCGATCGGCGGGACGCTTCCGGAAGGGGCGGCGAGGTCGGTCATGCCTTACCCGAGATCTTTCGCTGCGTGAGAGTGAGCAGGCCGATGCCGGCGATGTTGACGACGAGTGTGATGGCGAGGAGGACGAGCGCCGCGTACATCAGTGCCTCGACCTCGACGGGGCCGGCCTCGGGGAAGTGCGAGGCGAGCAGGGCGGCGAGCGTCTCGGCCGGTGCGAACAGCGACAGGGTGAGCTGGTTGGAGTTGCCGATCAGCATGGCGAGCGCCATCGTCTCGCCGAGCGCCCGGCCGAAGCCCAGCACCATGGCCGAGAAGATGCCGCCGGCGGCGGTCGGCACCATCACCTTGAGGATCACCTCCCACTTGGTGGCGCCCATGCCGAAGGCGGCCTCCTTGGTGCGGTAGGGCACGGCGTTCAGCGCGTCCTGGGAGATCGCCGCGACGGTCGGCAGCACCATGATGGCGAGCACGATGGCGGCGGGCAGCAGGCCCGGCCCCGAGAGCGAGGTGCCGAAGAACGGGATGAAGCCGAGCGTCTCGTTGAGCCAGTTGGCGGCCGGGCGGATCGCCGGGATGACGACGAAGATGCCCCACAGGCCGAACACGACGCTCGGGATCGCGGCCAGCATCTCGACGATCAGCCGGAACAGGAAGGCGACGCGGGCGGGCAGGAAGCCCTGGGTGAGGAAGATCGCGACGGTCAGACCGAAGAAGCCGCCGATCGCCAGCGCCAGCAGCGACGAGTAGAGCGTGCCCCAGATCGCGGGAAGGATGCCGAACCGCTTCTCCTGCACGTTCCAGCTCGAGCTGGTGAGGAAGTCGATGTGATACTCGCGGATCGCCGGCAGCGCCTGGCCGCCGATCTTCCAAACGATGTAGGCGACCAGCACCAGGATCAGCGCGGCGGCGAGCCAGGCGAGCGACCGGAAGGCGCGGTCGACGATGTATTCGGGCCCCGACGGCGCCTGGGTCACGGCGCCGGGCGGGGCGGCGAGGGCGAAGGGATGGTTCGACATGCTCGGCGTCCGTACTGCTCGGCGTCCGGTGGTGCGGCGGAACCGATCGGGCTCTGAAACGCAAGCTCACGGCCGGCGGTCCGCCGGAATGCGGACCGCCGGGGCGCGGGCGGCGGCTACTGGATGTCCTTGGCGGCGGCCTTGATCTTCTCGACCACCGGGGCTGGCAGCGGGATGTAGCCCATGCTGTCGGCGATCGTCTGGCCCTTGGTCGCGGCGTACTCGACCAGGTTGCGCAGGATCTCGGCCTTCTTCGGATCCTGCTTCTTGTAGAAGAGGAGCCAGGTGAAGGTGGCGATCGGGTAGGACTCGGCGCCCTCCGGATCCTCGATCCAGCCGCGCAGGTCGGGCCCCAGCTTGGCGGCCGCGAGCGTCGCGGCGCCGGACTTGTCGCTCGGCGCGACATACTGGCCGGCCTTGTTCTGCAGCAACGCGGCGTTGGTCTTGGTCAGCTTGGCGTAGCCGTACTCGATGTAGCCGATCGCGCCGGGCGTCTGCTTCACCGTCGCGGTGACGCCGTCGTTCTTCGGCGCGCCGACGATCTTGTCGCTCTTCGGCCACTCGACCGTGGTGCCGCTGCCGATCGCCTTGGCGAAGTCGGCGTCGATCGCCGCGAGGTGCTTGGTGAACACGAAGGTCGTGCCGCTCGAGTCCGAGCGCCGCACCACCGTGATCGGCAGGTCGGGCAGCTTCAGGTCGGGATTGGCGGCGACCAGCTTGGGGTCGTTCCACTTGGTGATCTTGCCGGCGAAGATCTGCGGGTAGACGTCGCGCGGCAGCTTCAGGCCGATCGGATTGCCGGGCAGATTGTAGGCCAGAACGATCTCGCCGGCCGTGATCGGGATCAGCACCACGCCGCCCTCGACCTTGGCCATCTCTGCGTCGGTCATGGCCGCGTCACTGGCGGCGAAGTCCACCGTCTTGTTGATGAAGTCGTTGATGCCGGCGCCCGAGCCCTTCGCCTGGTAGTCGACGATGACCTTGTTGTCCTTGCTGAACTGCTTGAACCAGGCCGAGTAGATCGGGAACGGGAAGCTCGCCCCCGAGCCGATCAGGCGCATCTCCTGCGCGGTCGCGACGCCCTGCGGGCCGGGTGCCGCGAGGCCGACCGCCATCAGGGCGGCGGCGAGAAGCGGCGCGCGAAACGAACGATGGATCACGACGATGTCCTTTGCTTCGACATGGGATTCGAGCGGCTCGGCGGGTGTGCTCGGTGGGTGTGCTCGGTGGGTGTGCTCGGTGTGGGTTTCGGGCGGGACCGGACGTCCTCGCGGGGTCGACAGGCCACGCACGGACCCCTCCTCGCACCGAGACGGCACATCAGACGACGGCACAGCAAACTTCTCCCCGCAGCGCCCATGAGCGGCTGCGACGGATCGTTTCGGCGGGCCGACCGGCCCGGGTCCGCGCCTGTCCGCGGTCCGGTTAATACGTACTTCACGATGCGTGACAGTGACGCGACAGCGGCATGACACGACCGCGCCGCGACGTCGGACGGACGGCCCTTTTCCGGCCCGTCACGGGGACGTGAAGCACACAGCGTCGGCGGGGCGTCCGCGCTCCCGCGTGATCGGAGAGGGTGCCGAGATGCCGCGGCTGCGGCCGCGGCGACGGGGATACGCTACGGTGCGGCTCGCGGATTCGGTCCGCGGCTGCGGATCCTCGACGCCGGCGCTCGTCCGGCGGGAGCACCGAACGACACACCGTCACCCCCGCGGGTGCAGAGCTTCACACGGGAGCCTCGATCTTGACGATGTCCAGTCCGTCCGCCCGCCGTCGGCCGGCCGCCCTCATCATCGCGACTGCCGCCGTCGTCGTGCTCGCGGCGCTCGCGGCCGTCGCGACGCGTGCCGGTGCCGCCGATCCACCGATCCGCATCGGCGTGATCGCGTCCTATTCCGGCGCCTATGCGGATTACGGCCGGCAGTTCGACGCCGGCATGGCGCTGTGGCTCGCCGAGAACGGCGGCCGGCTCGCCGGGCGACCGGTCGAGATCATCCGAAGGGATGCGCCGGGCGCCCAGCCGGAGCTCGCCAAGCGGCTCGCCCAGGAGCTCGTCGTGCGGGACAAGGTGAACGTGCTCGCCGGGCTCGACTTCAGCCCGAACGCCTTCGCGGTCGGCGCCGTCGCGCGCGAGGGCCGCATCCCTGCGATCGTGATGAACGCGGCGTCGTCCGGCATCACGACGCAGTCGCCCTTCGTCGCGCGCGTCTCCTTCACGGTGCGGCAGGTGTCGGACCCGATGGGGCGGTGGGCGGCGAGGAACGGCATCGTTCGCGCCTTCACGGTGGTCGCCGACTACGGCCCCGGCCACGACGCGGAGAGCGCCTTCACGACGGCGTTCGCGGCGGCGGGCGGCAACGTGGTCGGCCGGCTGCGCGTCCCGCTCGCCAATCCCGACTTCTCGGCCTACGTCCAGCGCATCAAGGACGAGGCCCCGCAGGCCGTGTTCTTCTTCTTCCCGTCCGGCCCGATGCCGCGCGCCTTTCTCAAGGCCGCGAAAGATCGTGGGCTGGAGGAGGCGGGCATCAGGCTGATCGCCACCGGCGAGGCGACCGACGACAGCTATCTGGAGGCGACCGGCGACGTCGCGCTCGGCCTGATCACGTCGCACCACTACTCGTTCGCGCACGACTCCGCGAAGAACCGCGCCTTCGTCGACGGCATTGCGCGCATCGCCGGCACGACGATGCGGCCGAGCTATTTTTCAGTCGCCGCCTATGACGGCATGCAGGCGCTCGCGCTGGCGCTGGAAAAGACCGGCGGCAGCCTCGATGGCGAGGCGGTGATGAAGGCGTTGTCGGGGCTGTCCTTCGAGAGCCCGCGCGGGCCGATCACGATCGATGCCGGAACCCGCGATATCGTCCAGACCGTCTACATCCGCAGGACCGAGCGGGTGAACGGCGCGCTGATCAATGTCGAGTTCGACCGCTTCGAGGCCGTGACGGATCCGACGACGCCGTGATCCCCGGTCATTCCGGGATGCGCGCGACAGCGCGCGAACCCGGAATCCAGCGGCGAGTTCCATATCCTTGGCTGGATTCCGGGTTCGGCGCTGCGCGCCGCCCCGGAATGATCGAGTCGCGCAAAGCCTCCCTCGGGAGAGGTGAAGCCTCGTGCGGCCCCGAGCAGATCGTCCGGGAAGGGATCACGCCGCGTGAAAGCGGCGCCCGGTCAGCGCATGGCGGCGCAGGAGCGGCGCCGTGCGGTAGCGGTCCTCGCCATAGGCGTGCGCGAGCGCGTCGATGACGGCGGCGACACGGGGGGCGCCGAGTGCGTCGCACCAGGCGAGCGGGCCGCGCGGATAGTTGACGCCCTTGAGCATCGACAGGTCGATGTCGGCGACGCTGCCGACCTTCTGGTGCGCGGCGTCGGCCGCCTCGTTGATCAGCATGGCGACGGTGCGCATCACCACGAGGCCGGGCGCGTCGTCGAGCACCGACACGCGCTTTCCGAGCGCCTGGAAGAACCCCGCTGCCGCGGCGCACGCCCCCGACGGCGCCTGGTCGGCCGCGGCGACGGCGATGCGTTTCGCCGTGCCGTAGTCCAGCGCGAGATCGAACAGAACCTCGGGCCCTCCCTCCGCGGCGAAGCGCGCGGTGGCGCTGCGGCCGTCGGTGAGGGCGAGCGCGACGCCGTCGATCCTGATCACGCCGGCGCCGTCGCGCGTCTCGACGCTCAGGCCGGCCGCCTGCCCGAGGCCGGCGAGCGCCGCCGCCGGGCCGAGGTCGCCTTCGATCACGACGCGGCTCGGCCGCGGGCCGGCGGGCGCGTCGTCCGCGACGGGCGGGGCCGCGCCCTTCGAATAATCATAAAAGCCGCGGCCGGTCTTGCGGCCGAGCTGACGCGAGTCGACCAGTTCCTTCTGCACCAGCGACGGCTTGTAGCGCGGATCCTGGAACAGGAGCTCCCACACGGTGCGGGTGACGGCGTAGTTCACGTCGTGGCCAATCAGATCCATCAGCTCGCACGGCCCCATGCGGAAGCCGCCGGCCTCGCGCAGGATCGCGTCGAGAGTCGCCGGCGTCGCCGCGCCCTCGGCGATCAGCCGCAGCGCCTCGCCGTAGAAGGGCCGGGCGACGCGGTTGACGATGAAGCCCGGCGTCGAGCGGCAATGCACCGGCGTCTTGCCCCAGGCGAGGCAGGTTGCGAACGCTGTCGCGGCGACCGCCGGGGTCGTGACATGGCCGCTGACGATCTCGACCAGCGGCAGGATCGGGGCCGGATTGAAGAAGTGCACGCCGAGGAATCGCTCCGGCCGGTCCAGCACGGCGGCGAGCGCCGTCACCGACAGCGACGAGGTGTTGGTGGAGAGGATCGCGTCGGGCGCGACGGCGGCCTCGATCCGGCGGAACAGATCACGCTTCACGCCGAAGTCTTCGACGATCGCCTCGATGACGAAGCCGGCCGGGCCGATGTCGTCGATGTTCGGCAGCGCCGTGATGCGGCCGAGCTGGGCGTCGCGCTCCTGTGCCGACATCTTGCCCTTGTCGACGAGCCGGTCGAGATCGCGGCGCAGGCCGTCGACGCCGCGCTGAATCGCGCCCGGCGCGGCATCGTGCAGCAGCACCGGATGCCCGGCCCGCGCGGCGACGAGCGCGATGCCGCTGCCCATGGTCCCGGCCCCGATCACGGCGACCGGCACGTTCGACGGCAGGGCGGCTCCATCCTGGTTCATCGACTTCCTCCCCAATGTTCTGATTGGCTGCGCCCGGACGGCGAGCGACGAGCGGGACGTTCCTTATCAGGATCCGGCAGGTCCTGTCCTGCCGAGCTGCGCCTTCGCGGGGACCAGCGGAGAACCGATCGGATCGTCCCGCGCGGACATGATCATCACCCGCCGTCGCCGAGGATGAGGCCGGGTGGCAGGGCCTCGCCGTAGAGGCTCGCGCGGTCGGCCTGCTGGACCGGGACGACCTCGCGCAGCCGCACCGTGCGGGCGGCCGGCACGCCGCTCTTCTCCAGCTTGCCGGCGATTGCTTCGCGCAACGAGCGCGGCGGGTTCAGACGCGGATCGTCGACGGCGCGGGCGGCGCGCAGGAACAGGGTCTGCGCCTCCTCGAATTTCGGGCTCGCCCAGTCGAGCCGGCGCAGCGCGTCCCAGGTCGCCTCGACCAGATCGGGCGGGACCACGGTCTCGGGGCCGGCATGGAACGGCGTGCGGTTGAGCAGCAGCCCGAGCGCCGCGAGCCACGGCGCGCAATCCTTCTGCTCGGCGGCGAGCTCCACAACGGTCGTCAGCATCGCCTCGACCAGCGCCGCCTTCTGCTCCTGGCCGAGCCGCTCGAAGGCGCCGGCCATGCGGATCAGCTCGGCCGGTGCCGATTTCGGCTGCAGCAGCCGGTCCTGCTCGGCGTCGAGCAGCGCCTCCTGGCGGGCGCGGTCGAGCCCGCCGGCGAGCCGACGCCACAGGATGTACTCCTGCAGCTTGCTGCGCTTGCCGGCGAAGCGCAGGCCGCCGCGCACGATCGCCCACAGGCGATCGATGCGGCTCGCATCCATGGTGACGCCGAAGCCGGGGCGCAGCAGGAAGCCGGCGAGGATCAGCCACGCCTCCTCGTGATCCGCCGAGAGGGCGCGAGCGGCCTCGTGCTGCTCCAGCGTCGCCCACATCTCGCGCAGCAGCACGCCGCTCCACTCGCCCTTCGGCCGGCCGAGCGCCTTCTCCAAGGCGTCGAGGATGCGCTGGGCCGAGATCTTCTGCTTCTTGCCGGCCGGCTGCGCCAGCGCGCCGATGGCACGCTTCGCCTCCGTCAGCTTCTCCGGCGGGACGCCGAGGGCAGGGGCCTCGTCCGCCACGGACGCGCTGCTCGCGGACGCGGACGCCGCCGGGCCTGCTGCGCCGGGCGCCGGGCGAAGATTGAACTCCAGCGGCCAGGTCTCGCGGATGCGCGGGTCGAGGCTGCGGCAGGCGACCTGCAGGAGCCCCAGCTCGTTGAGCCGCGCCTTCAGGGCGACAGGCACGGTCGCGCCGGCGTCGCCGGCGTTCGACCGCTTCACGGTGGCGACCGTCTCCAGCGGCGGCAGCGTCTCGAAGTCCTCGGTCGGCGCGACCACGTCGCCGACCTCGCGGTCCTCCTCGCGCGTCGAAGTGTAGACCTGGAAGCGCACCGGCCGGTCGAGCCGCAGGCGCAGATCGAGATCGCCCACCTCGTAGCTCGCGTCGGTCGGGGCGCCGTGCGGCAGCACGCAGACCAGCGAGCGGCCGCCCGCGATGCCGTCGCCGCCGCGGCGATGCACCTCCAGGAACACGGCACGGGCCGCCCCGGCCGCGATGCCGCCGGCGCCGCGGCGCTGCCGTCGGCCGGCCGAGGCGGCGCCGAGCGCGACGGCGAGGTCGAGGTCGTCGCTGTCGAGCGCGACCGGCGCGCGGCCCTCCTGCCAGGCGGCGATCTGATCGACCAGCCGCCGGCGCAGATGCGCGGGCTTCATCGTGCCGCCGTTGAACAGCACGGCGTCGACGGCGGGGCGCCCGGTCAGGAAGGCGGCCAGATGGCGCGTGACGGCCGGATCGGCCGCGTAGGGCAAGCCGAACTCCTTCACGCCGCCGGCGGTGCGCTTGGGCTTGGCGGTCGCCCAGCAGTCCGGGAAGAAGCCGTCGATCAGCAGCGTGTCGAGCTCGGCCCGGGTCAGCGTCGCCGAGAGTGCGCCGGCGAGCAGCCCCGAGCCGCGGCCCGGCACCGACACCGGGAACGCCTCGTCGGGCGGGCCGTCGCTCGACAGCACGCGCTCCTTCAGGGCCCGGCAGGCGGCGATCAGATGGTCCCACTGGCGCGCCGACAGCTCGCGCGGCGTCGTCGGGACCACGCCCGTGCCGGCGCCGAAGCGCGGCGCCAGCAGATGCGCGATGGCGAGGTCGATGTTGTCGCCGCCGAGCAGGATGTGGTCGCTGACCGCGATGCGCTCGATCGCCGGGGCGCCGCCGTCCTGGGGAGGCGTCACGGAGAACAGCGAGAAGTCCGAGGTGCCGCCGCCGATGTCGACGACCAGCACATGGCGGGGCGCGGCGCCCGTCTTGTCGGTTGTCGTGCCGGTCGTCGTGTCCGTGCCGGCGAGCGCCTGCCAGGCGGCGTCGCTTTCGGCGTGGCGGTCGAGCCAGCGGTAGAACGCCGCCTGCGGCTCCTCCAAGAGCCGCACATGCGCGGGAAAGCCGGCCTCGCGCGCGGCGTCGAGCGTGAGGGTCTGGGCGGCGGCGTCGAACGAGGCCGGCACCGTGACCGTGATGTCCTGGGCGTCGAACGCGAAGCTCGCGCCGCGCTCGCCGAAGCGCCGGTTCCAGGCGGCGCGCAGATGGGCGAGGATCATGGCCGAGGCGGCGACCGGCGAGATCTTCTCGGCCTCGCTCAGCTCGTCCGAGCCCCACGGCAGGAAGCGCGCGGTGCGGTCGGCGCCGTGATGGCACAGCCAGGATTTCGCCGAGTGCGCCACCCGGCCCGGCACCTCGCCGGCGCGCCGCTGCGCCAGCCGGCCGACGATCCAGTCGCCGGTGTCGCCGCGCCATTGCCCTTGCCCCGTCACCTGCGCCGCGACGGCCGCCTCGGGGCGATAGAGGAACGACGGCAACGTCGCCGCGTCGACCTCGGTCGCCGGCGTGTCGCGCTGCGGCACCGCCAGCACGGCGGCCTCGCGATCGTCGCCGAGCGGCGCGAAGGCGAGCACCGAGTTCGAGGTGCCGAGATCGATGCCGATGCAGAACCGAGGCTGGGCCATCGCGATACTTTCACACGATCATCTCTCCGCCCTCGTCCTGAGGAGCCCGCGCAGCGGGCGCCTCGAAGGGCGGGGGCGGCCACGTCGAAGCGGTGGCCTCATGGTTCGAGACGCGCTCCCGCGGAGCGCTCCTCACCATGAGGCGCGAGGCCTTCGTCACTCCGTCCGCACCACGAACTCCACCTTCCAGCGGCGGTCGGAGTTGGTGTGCTTCATCCACAGCTCGAGCTTGCCGAGCTCGGTGACCACGGCGTTGATCTGCACCGGCACGGCCTGGCCGAGCGGGATGTCGCCGGCGGCGGCGAGGTCGACTTCGAGCGAGGCGATCTCCAGAAGCTCGCGCTCGGCGTTGGGCACGATCTGGCCCGGCACGTCGCCCGACCGCACCTCCGACGAGAAGAAGCGGAACTCGGCCGTCTCGCCGGTGACGAGGGCGAGGTCGCGGCCTTGGATCAACGCCTCGGTGCCTTCCTCCATGCCCTGCGGCACGACGCACAGCGCCTTCAGGGGCGGGCTGAAGCCCGGTACGGCCGGCATCGAGGTCTCGAGGCCTATGTAATAGGAGCGCGAGGCGCCGGCGCGGATGCGCAGGCCCTTACCGGTGATGCGGTTGCGCCCGTACTCGGCGGCGCCCTTGGCGACCGCGAGGTCGGGCTGATCGCCGGCGAGCTCGCGCACCGCGGCGCCCCCGGTCCACGACGCGAGCAGATCGAGGAGCCGCTTGCGCACCGCCGCCGACTTGAACACGCCGCCGTTGAACAGCACCGCGGTCGGCGCGATGAACGGACGTGACAACGCGCCCGCGCCGACCAGCGTCTGGAGCGCCTCGCTCGCCTCGACGTTCTCGCGGCTGCGCGTGAGGAACCGGGCGAGGTGCTTGCTGATCACCGGGTCCGACGCGTAGGGCAGGCCGAACTCCTGCAGCCCCGTCCGTCGTGTGGTGCGTGGAAGATCGTCGATCGCGGTGAGCGGGAAGAAGCCGTCGACGACGACGCGCTCCAGCGTCGCGCGGTCGAGCGTCACCGACAGCGTTTTGCCGAGCAGGCTGGAGCCGCGGCCCGGGACCGAGATCGGGAATTCCTGGAGCGCATCGTCCTCGAACAGCGCGATCTTGCCGCGGCCCGCCATGTGGGAGAGGGCGAGGAACTGGGTGTCGCCGAGCGTCTTGCCGGCGTCCTCCAGCACGGCGCGCAGCGTGTAGGCGAGCGCCAGATCCATGTTGTCGCCGCCGAGCAGGATGTGCTCGCCGACGCTGATGCGTTCGAGGTCGAGCACGCCGTCCTTCTCGGCGATGGCGATCAGGCTGAAGTCGGCCGTGCCGCCGCCGATGTCGCAGACCAGCACGATGTCGCCGGGCCGCACTTGGGCACGCCAGTCCTTACCGGTCTGCGCCGTCCAGGCGTAGAAGGCGGCGAGCGGCTCCTCCAAGAGCACCACGTCGCCGAAGCCGGCGGCCGCCGCCGCGTCGGCCGTCATGTTGCGGGCGACGTCGTCGAACGACGCCGGCACGGTGAGCACCACCTGGGTGTCGGCGAGCGCGATGCCGCGCGGCGCCATCGCCACCGCGAAGCTCTCGCGGATGTGGGCGAGGCAGCGGCGCGCACAATCGAAGGCGGAGAGCTTCGTCTCGGCGATCTCCGAGCCCCACGGCAGCACCGGCTGGCGCGGATCGATGTGCGGGTTGGACAGCCACGACTTCGCCGAGGTGATCAGCCGGTCCGGCACCAGGGCGCCGTGGTCGCGGGCGAAGCGGCCGACGACGACCGGATCGCTGTCCTTCTTGGATCGCCAGGGCAGCGGGAACGCGTCCTTCGGGAACTCGTCCGGATGCGGGATGTAGAGGGCGGACGGCAGCGTCGCCGCCTCGCCGATCTGGTTCGGCCCGAGGATCTGGGTGACGGCGACGACGTCGGTGCCGGCGCCGTCCGCCTCGGCGAGCGCCATGGCGCTGTTGGTGGTGCCGAGATCGATGCCCAGGCTGTAGCGCGGGGTCGGGTTCGTCATGGCAAAGAATCCATGGAAAGGGTCTTTTCGAAATCGCGACGGGCAATCGGCACGGCGCCGATGATGCCGCTACCGCGGCGTCGCCGAAGGGCGCGCGGCCGGGGCCGCGTCAGGAGAGCTCGACCTCGGCGGGCGCGATGGTCGGCAGCCGGTCGGTGGTGCGGATCAGGCGCGGCAGCTCGACCCGCTCGACCCGCCAGCCGTGATGGACGAGCGTGCCGGTGAACGGCGCCTGCCCGGTGATCTTGCCGACCAGCCGGTAGTCGTCGGCCGCGTAGCCGGTCGGGACGACCACCTTGTCGCCCTCGCTCTCGGTGCGGATCGGCTTGACGACGAGATGCTCGGCCAGCGCCGCCTTGCAGCCCTCGTGGACGACGCGCGCCGCGGCGCCGACCTGGGCGTCCGAGTAGCCGGTGATGTCGTCCATCAGGAAATCGACGAGGCGGCCCTTCTCCTGCAGCACGGCGAGGAAGCTCACCACCTCGGCCGCGTGCCGGTTGTCGGGCGGCGCCGGCGCGGCGGCGGGCGTCGGGGCAGGGGCGGGTGCCGTGGCCGGGACGGCGGTGCGCCGGCCGCGGTCGAGCAGGATGGCGATCAGCAGGAACACCGCGAGCGCGGCGATCAGCGGCAGCGTGACGGCGTGAAGAATCCCCGTGTAGGCCGGCAGCACGATATCGAGCACGAGGATCGCAATGGTCAGCACCGCCAGGGCGGCGGCGACGATGATCGAGACCTTACGCATGGTATGACCTTTGGCGGACGAAATTCCTCCGAAATCTATACCAGGGCGGGCCGTGCAGCCACCGGGCTCGCACGGCCGGGCGGGCACGCCCGGCGCGGCATTTCGCGCGGAATGCGGGCGCGGCGGAGGGAGCCGCATGGCCCATGCGGGGTGCGCCCCCCGGACCGGCGGAGCAAGTCGGCCACGCGCCGAGCTCGGCCGCATCCCCCTTGGCAAACCTCTTGGCAAATCGAATCCGATGTCCTAGGGGTGGCGCGCGGTCCGGACGGTGTGCTAAGGAGCCGTCCCCGATGCGATTCCGTCAGGCTACGACGCCGCGCGGATCGTCCGGGGAGCCGGCCCGATCGGGCATCGCTCGACGGGGATCGACCGGCGTCCCGTGCCTCGCAGCGCTCGCGCATCGAGGCCCGGCTCGCGAGGTCCGGCCGACGGCGGCGGAGTAGCTCAGCTGGTTAGAGCAGCGGAATCATAATCCGCGTGTCGGGGGTTCGAGTCCCTCCTCCGCTACCATCGATCCCCCCGTAAGCCTCGCCTGTGGGAACAAACCGGTACCGGTCAGCCGGGCGAGCGAGCCGTTCACCACAAGCTCTGGAGGCGTATGGGCGGGCGCCGGCTCGACCACGACGCTGTCGATCATCGACCGGACGGCGTCCGCCAGATCTGTGTCGTGGGCGTCCGGATCGTTCGCGATCAGGTCCGCGAGACGGTCGATGTCCCGCAAATACTGCTCGACCGCCGTGGGATGCAGGGACACCACCTTGGGCGGTTCGTCGGTGGCGGCCAGCGCCGCCTTGAACCCGTCCCGCTCGGCTCGAAGCGCCGGCAAGCGCCGGTCGGCCTCCTCGTCGCTGAGGCGGCCGGCAATGCGATCGTCGATCGCCCGGTCGAGCGTCCGCTGTGCCTCGGCCAGGCGCGCCTCGGCTTTCGAGCGCGCCGCGAAGGCCACGGCATGTTCGCGGCTCCGCTCGTCGTTATAGACCCGAATGAAGTGCTCGATGGCAGACTTGCTGCCGAGCCGTCGGCGCAGGCTTTCGATCACCCGGTTCTCGATGTCGTCCAGGTAATAGGCCCGGCGATGGTCGCACGCGCCGGCTTCCTTCGCCTGGCTGCACATGATGCGCCGCCGACCGTTGTCCCGGTCCTTGATCGACATCCCGGCGCCGCACGCTCCGCACTTCAAGCGACCGGAAAACACTCGGCGAGGCCGGCGGGCGAGGTGCGGCGCTTGCGGCCTGTAGGAGTCGCGAGCCCGCACGGCCTGCCAGGCTTCGTCGTCGACGATCCGGAGATGCGCCGCGTCGGTGCGCTGCCATTTGCTTTCCGGGTTCGGCCTCGACACGCGACGGCCGGTGTCCGGATCCTTGATCATCCTGACCCGGTTCCACACCAGCCTTCCGGCGTACACCTCGTTCTGCAGGATCCCGTTTTGGCGCTTCCTGTTCCCGTTGATCACCGAAGCCCGCCAGAAGCGGCCACGCGGCGGCGGCACGCCATCGGCATTGAGCGCGGCGGCAATCTCCCGCGGCGTATCGCCCGCAGCGTAGCGGGCGAATACGCGACGGATGACTGCGGCTTCGGCCTCGATGATCTCCATCTCGCCCGGCTTCCCGGGGATCGGCCGATAGCCGTAGGCGCGGCCGCCGGCGTGCCGTCCTTCGCGGACGACGCCGGCCATGCCGCGCCGGACCTTGTGGGCGAGGTCGTGAAGATAGAGGGCGCCGACCAGGCCGCGGATCCCAACCTGGATGTGATCAGCTACGCCTTCGTGCACCGCGACGATCTCGAGGCCGAGAAACGACAGCCGCTTGAAGATGCCGGCGAGGTCTTCCTGGTCGCGGGAGATGCGGTCGAGGGCCTCGACGATCACGACCTCGAACGCGCCGGTACGCGCGTCGCTCAAGAGGTCCAGCAGGCCGGTGCGGCCGAGCACGCTGGCTCCCGAGCGGGCGCGGTCGTCGTAGGTGCCGACGATGTCGATAGCGTTGCGGGCTGCGAAGTCACGGCAAAGCGCGACCTGGTCGTCGACGCTCCGGTCGCTCTGCAGGTCGCTGGAGTACCGTGCGTAAATCGCTCCGCGCCGCGCCATCGTACAACCCTCGGAGGGCGGCAGTATCCCGCCTTACCGCCATGCGTGCAAGCGCCTCGACCACCCGGGCCACCTCGGGCTCGAGGTCGGGCGGAGGCGCTATGCGGCAGGGCCGAAGGGGCATCGGGGTCAGCCTCGGACGCCTATGCGATCTCGATCGAACCGCGGTCGGCCGCGCTGTGCGGGCAACAGCGCGGCACGTTGGATTCGCCGGCGGTGCGGTGTGCCCTGACACGGTGCTCCTTGCCGTCCGACGTGCGAGCCCGCCGCCATCAGTGCACCTGTTCGGGCAAGGTCGACGGCGGGAATGACACGGATGACACGGCCCCGTCCCCGCTGATCGACAAGTTCGCGAGCCGCAGCGATCGGAGCAACGCCACGCGGGCTGCGAGGAAGAACACGGTCGCGATCTGTTCAGCGAACTCGCCTCCGAAGCCGGCCTCGATGGCGCGTCGGTGCTCTTCACGACCGCGGGCGTAGAGGGCGGACTCGATATCCTGCCCGACCTCGGCGATCTCTTCGGGCATCATGGTGAGCCCGAGCCGTTGGGCGACGATGCCGGCCGGCACGTCGCCGCGCTCGGGAACGGTGCGCGGCCGGCCCATCTCAGCGCCTCTGAGGGATGTGGCTCGAACCTGTCTCGCTCACGAGGCACGGGCGGTCTCGGGCGACGGCCCGGCGATCTCCTCGACCAGGGCGACGATGCTGCGCCGGAGCTTCGGGTCGGCGATCTGCATGAAGGCGCGGGTCAGGGCGAGGCCGTCGACGGTCGCCAGAAAGTCCGAGACGACGGCCGGCGAGACGCTCTCGACACCGGTCGGCCGGTCGTCGTCGTCGAGCTCCGGCGCGCCCTCGAAGAAGAAGGCGACCGGGACATGCAGGATGCCGGCGATCTGCTGCAGCCGACTGGCGCCGATCCGGTTCGTCCCCTTCTCGTACTTCTGGACCTGCTGGAACGTCAGGTCGAGCGCGTCTCCGAGCTTCTCCTGGCTCATACCCACCATGAGCCGGCGCATCCGCACCCGGCTGCCGACATGCTGATCGATCGGATTGGGAGACTTCTTCGGCATGGCTGGACCTCGTAAATGCACTTTTTCGACGTAAAAGGTGTAGATTCGCATTGAACGCGAAATGTGAGGCGAACTGGCGCCAGTCTCCCGTCGTGGTCAAGGAGATCCGTCGCTGCGGTCCAAGACCAAGCGTTCGCTGGGGAGCGATCCTCGCCACCGTGCGGGCGGGGCGCCCGGCCATCAGTGCACCCGTTCCGGCACCGGCGCGGCCGGGACTCCGGGGGGGCCGACCTCGGCGCGCTCCAGCGCGCCGCGACGGACCGCGCGCAACACCGCCGTCTCGGCGGCGAGCCGGAACAGGGCCTCGATCTGTCGCACGAAGTCGTCGTCGAACCCGGCGGCGCGGGCCTCGCGGCACACCTCCCGGCTGCGCGCATAGAGCGCCGCGGCGATGTCCTGGCCGATCTCGACGATCTCGTCGGGCGTCATGGCGCGCGCCTCGCGTCCGGCGTCGCTGCCGCGAGGCTCTTCAGCGCGCGCTCGAACAGCCAGTCGTATCCGGCGAGCGCGCCGGCCAGCAGGAGGTCGGCCTCGCGGGCCGCGGCGGCGCGCGCCCACGCGGTTCCCCGCGCGGTGAGCCGCGCCCGCTCGTGGACGCCGGGCCGGGTCACCAGCACCAGGGCTTTGCGGGCGAGCGGCTCCATCGCGGCCGGGAACGCGACCACATGGGTCGAGCCCGGGCGGCACCAGCCGCGCGGGCGCCGCTCCAGCGGCCCGGCGAGCAGGGTGACGAGCGTCCGCCGCATCGCCGGGGACAGGGCGGCGAGCGGCGGCACCCGGTTCGGAGCGGCCGGAGCCTGGTCCGCCGGAGACGCGATCGGATGCGGCGTGGCGCAGACACGTGATCGAGGAGGCATGGCGGGCTCCCGCTTCGGCGGTCCGACGATCTTCACTCAAAAAATTTTAGTTGTGAAGACGGACTCTAAAAAATTTTGAGTACCGGTGCTAAGCCTCCGCTCACCTCGATTGTGAGATTGCGCCACAACTAATGCGTTCAGGTGGGTTGTTTGCCCGACCGATGCTACGATCGTGAGGTCGGCTAGCCGGCGATGGAGAAGGTGATCAATCGTCGCGGGGAGGGGCAATGGGCCTGGAGCGGATCGCGTTCGCTCTCGTCACGCAGCTGCCGGAGGACCGGGACAGGGCGCTCGAAGTTCTGGCGATCGCGGAAAAGCTGGTGCGGGACTACTTCCGGTCGACGCGCCGTCAGCCGCGCCTCGCCGCGGTGCCGGGCTCGGAGGCTTCGGTCTCCTCGATCAATCGCACCAGCCCGTAGTCGAGGCCGGCGCTGAACCGGCCCGTGTAGATGTAGTTGAGGTCGAGTCCCGGGACCACCTTGATAAGCTTGAGCGCCTGGTCCATCGGGAACGGCGAGCCGCGCTCGTAATTGCCGTAGCGGTTCTCGGCGATCCCGAGCCGATCGGCCATCTCCTTGATGGTCCGGTACCTCAGGACGTGCTCGCGGATCAGCCGCAGCCGCCGCCCGACCTCGCGCGGATCCTCGGGATTCACAGGGGCGCGGGTCCGGCGTTCCGGCCGATTCCCCAATGGCTGGCGAGACTTCATGGCCGGCATTATGCGGCTCAGCATTCTTGAGGCTCCAGTTCGCATTCTTGAGACTTGTAGACTCAAAATGTTTGAGGAATGGTGCTCGTCATGGCGCGAATCCTCACCACCGTCGAAGACGTCGTCTGCACCGTCGGCGGACACGACACGGTCGCCGGGCTGATCGGCATCTCCTATTCGGGGGTGTGCAACTGGATCGTCGCCGGCCGGATGCCGCCGCGAACCTACGTGGCCTTGACGGCCGTCCTGGCGGCGCGCGGCGCGACGGCGCCGCCCGCGCTGTGGCAGATGGTGCCGGCGCCCGCGGATCTGACCCCCTTCCTGCGGGAGGGCGCGGCGTGAAGACAAACCCCGATCCGCGGCCGAGGTCCAAGAAATCGACCGAAGCGGGCTGCGGAAAGCTCCGCAGCATGGTTCGGTCCTCCGCCATCGTCGCCGGGACGGCGAAGCGCCTGTGGCCCCGCAACACCGCCGCGCATCTCGCCGCCGCGGCCGGCGTGCATCCGCGCACCGCCGAGCTCTGGCTCGCCGGCGAGTCGCCGTCCTTCGAGGCGTTCTGGGCGCTGCTGTGGTCCGAGCAGGGCGACGCCTTCTACGAGGCCGGCATGAACGCGGCGCCGCATCCGCCGCTCCACTGGATCGTCCATCGCCGCGAGAAGCGCATCGGCCGGGCGCGCGAACGGGTGATCCTGGCGAAGCGCGAGCTGGAGCGGCTCGAACGCGGAGACGAGCCGTGAGCCGGCCGCGCCGTAACGGTGCCGTCCGCCCGGTCGCCCCGGATCTGATGGACGGTTGCGGCTCGGGCCGAAGCGCGGCCGACGAGGCCGCGGACCAGAACCCGCCGATGCGGGCCGCCGTGGAGACGTTCTTCGGCCGCTTCGTGCGCGACTGGAACCGGGGGGCGCCCGCCGCGGTGAGCCATCTCTCGCGCGGCGTCCTCATGCTGGGCGGGCTGACGGCCGACCAGCTCGCCGCCAACCGGCCGGCGCTGAGCGCGTTGCGCAAGGTTTTCGACCAAGCGGTCCGCACCGCCGATGCGCGGATCGGAGACAAGATCGATGCGCGCCGGGCGGCCACTGCCCAGGCCGATGCAGCTGTGAACCGGGTCGAGAGCGGCGCGCCCGACGACGCGATCGCGGAGGCCGCGCCGGGCCGGCGCGGAGACCGTCCATGACCTCGGCGCCGTATAGGCGCCCCATCGTCCCGCTGCCCGGCCCGAGGCCGGCCCGGGCGCGGCGGTCGGGGTGGAGCACGCGGCGTGCCGTGCCCGCGTCGCTCCACCCCGATGGCCGGAGCTGACCCGCCATGGCGGCGCTCGCCCGCTGGGAGGCGGCCCGCCGGGCGCTGGCGGACTGCCGGCGTGTCGACGAGGCCAAGACGATCCGCGACACCGCCGAGGCGATGCGGGTCTATGCCCGCCAGGCGCGCGACCTGCAGCTCGAGATCGACGCGGCGACCATCCGGGTGCGGGCCGAGCGCCGCCTCGGCGAGCTTCTCCGCGCGGCGAAGGATGCCGGTCAGATCGGCCGCGGCCAGCCGCCGAAGAAATGTGCCGAGACGAAACAATTCCCGCGTGTGACCCTCGACGCGGTCGGCATCGACCGGAAACTGTCGTCGCGCGCCCAGAAGGTCGCCGGGATCGCCGAGCAGGCGTTCGAGGCGATGGTCGAGCGGATGCGGGCCGACATGGCGCGCCGCGGCGCGCGTGTCGCGCTCGATCTGTCGCGCGATCAGGCCGTCGCCGATCGCCAGGCGGCCCATGCGGCCCGCACGCTGCGGGGCGGAACCGTCGACGATCTGCACCGGCTGGCGGCGAGCGGCTTTCGGGCCGGCGCCATCCTGGCCGATCCGGCCTGGCGGTTCGTCACCCGCTCGGCGCGTGGTGAAGGCCGCTCGGCGAGCGCCCACTACACGACCGACGACTTCGCCGCCATGGCGACGCTACCGGTCGCCGCGCTCGCCGCCGACGATTGCCTGCTCGTGATGTGGATCGTCGACTGGGCGCCGCGGCTGGCGCTCGATCTGATCGAGGCCTGGGGCTTCGTCCACAAGACCTGCGCCTTCACCTGGGTGAAGCAGAGCGAGACCGGCGAGGCCTGGCATTTCGGCCAGGGCTACTGGACGCGCGCCAATCCGGAGCAGGCGTGGCTCGCCACCCGCGGCGCGCCGCGGCGCCGCGACGCCGGCGTCGCCCAGCTGATCGTCGCGCCCGTGATGGAGCACTCGCGAAAGCCCGACGCCGTGCACGATCGGATCGGGCGTCTGGTCGACGGGCCGTATCTCGAGCTGTTCGCCCGCCGCGAGCGTCCGGGCTGGCTGACCTGGGGCGACGAGCTCGCGTTCCGCGAGCCCGAGCGCAACGCCGCAACGACCACGGGGCCCGCGCCGTTCGATCCGGAGACCGGCGAGGTGGTCGAGCCGGAGGCCGACGGCGCGCCGGCAGAACCTCGCGTGACGTCGCGCGATCCCGTCGACGCGGCGGACCCGCTCGACATCCCGGATTTCCTGCGCCGCCGCCCGGACGGGCAGGCGCCGTTCATGCGGGCGCCGACGGAGGCGGGGAGGGCGGTGTCGTGAGGATCATGACCGGCGTCTTCCGGTTCGTGCGCCACGACGATCTGATCGCCCGCCTCGCCGCGGGTTGGCGATGGATCGCCGATCTCGGCGCCGTGCACGGCGCGTGGTCGAGCCTGATGTGGTGGTGCGACGGCAGCTGCCGCGACTGCGAGCACGACGGACCGACCGGATGAGAGGCGAGGCGCGCCACACCTGGTCGGATCCCTATCGCGAGATCTACGCGACCAAGCGCGTCTGCTGGTCCTGCGCACTGGTCAAGGTGACGCGCCACGAGCCGGGCCTGCGGCCGTGGACGGAGTTCTGGCGGGACGGCCGGCGCATCCGGATCGCGGGCGATCGGACGCCGCCGTGCGAGTGCGTGTCGGTTCGGACCGCGTCGCGATGAGCGGACCATCGTCGTTCGAGGACGGGAGGCTGCGATGAGCGTTCAGGCCGTCGCATGGGCGTTGGCGTTGCCGGTGGGACCGTCGCCGAAGCTCACCCTCGTCGCGATCGGCAACTACGCCGACGAGCACGGCCGGGCGTGGCCGTCGATCGACCGGCTGGCGGCCGACACCTCGCAATCGCGCGCGACCGTGCAGCGCCGTCTGAAGGAGCTGGAGCAGGATCAGCTCCTGGTCCGGTTCGCCCGCTACGAGCCGGACGGCCGCCGGACCTCGGACGAGATCCGGCTGCGGCTCGACGTGCGGCCCGACCAGGTGGTGCGGCGCGATCGTGATCAGGTCGACGAGCCGGACGAGGCGGTCGCGCCGGCCGCCGAGCAGGCCTCCCCGGGCGCGGGGGGAGGGTCGCAATCTGACACGGGGGGGAGGGTCGCAGATTGCGACGGGGAGGGTATCGATCTGACACGGGGAGGGTCGCACGGCTGTGACACGGGGAGGGTGTCACTGGTGCGACCCCGAGAACCATCACTTGAACCACCAGACTCTCCCCCCAAAGCCCCCCTCCCGGGCGGGGCGACGCCGCAGGCTGTCCGAGGGGAGGACGCCGAGCCGCCGCAGGACGATCCGGCGATCGAGACGTGGCTGAGCGAGTTCCGAGCGACCTATCCGGTGGTCAGCAACCGACCCGCCGAGGTCGTGCGCCTGGCGTCCGCGCTCGACGACGCCGAGCGGGCCGTCGCCCTGCGCGGCGCCCGCGGTGCGCGCGCTTTGCGCGACCGCAGCCCGAAGCGGCCGCCCGCCCTGGTGTCGCCCGAGCGCTACTTGCGCGACCGCGCGCTGTGGCCGGAATATGGGCGCCACGCGCCGCCCGAGCAGCCGCGGCCGGTCTGGGTCGTGGTCGGCTCGCCGGAGTGGCAGGCGCGCAGCGTGCTCGCCGCGATCCGGCGGGGCGCGATGCCGCGGCCGACCGAGCACGCCGGCACGACCGGCGCCTGGTGTCCGCCGCTGCCGGCCTTTGCGCTCGCGCTGGCGCGTTTCGCCGGGACGCCGCGCGAGACTTGGCCGATCGTCGATCGCGGCTCGCCGCAATGGGCGAGGTGGACCGACTGGCTGCGCGATCTCGGCGTGAGGCTCGACGCCGACCGCGAGCGCGTGCCCGGCGCCTTCACGACGCATCGCGACGGGTCGGGCCGTCCGTTCGAGGCGCCGGTCTGGTGGCACGGCGCACGGTTGCCCGACCCGTGGCCGCCCGCCCGAGGCAACGCCGTCGCCGCGACCGGCCCGCCCGGGCGAGTGTCACCATCACGAACGTCGCTGGAGGCGCAGGCCGAGGCGGCCGGCGAGGAGTTTCTGAAGCTCGACGGGGCATCGTCATGTTGAGGCTGACGGACGACGACGATCTCGTGTGGGGATGCGTGCAGACGGTCGGCGGCCGCGAGGCGCTGTGCGCGAGCGAGATCGTGCGGGCCGGGCTGTCGGCCTACTGGCCGCGCTTCACGGTGGCGCGGCGGAGCAATCACACGAGCGGCACCCGCGAGGTGCGCCGCTCGCTCTTCCCGGGCTACGTCTTCGCCGGCTGGCCGGCGGCGCGGCCGCAGGCGTGGCGGATCATCCGCACCGTGCCGGGGCAGCGGCGGGTGCTGGAGGCGGCCTACGACCGGCCGGCCGTGATCGACCGCGCCTTCCTCGCCGCCCTGGTCGGGCACGAGTACGAGCTCGCCCACAATCTCGGCGCCGCCCGCAAGGCGTTCGGGATCGCGCCCGGTGATCCGGTCCGGCTCGTGACCGGACCGTTCGCCGGCTTGTGGGCGCGCCTGGTGTCGCTTGACGACACCGGCCGAATCGCCGTCCTTCTCGACATTCTCGGCGGCCCGACCCTGGTGAAGGGTCTCACGACCGACCAGGTCTCGCCGACGTAGCGATCGAGTCTCGCTACCGGCGGACGCATGGCGAGATCGCCCGCCGCCTCGAACCGCTTCCCTCTCTCCCGACCGCAAGCCACGGGTCCTTCCGGCCAATCAAACGCCCGCGCCCGGGCGACCCGCGGCGGGTCTGTAGTTTGAGGGGCGTTTACGAGCCTCAACTCGGCTCAAGTCGGAGCCTCGAGGCCTCAAGTCTCGGTCGCGTCATGACGGTTGCCCCGGAGGTGATCAGCAAGGGGGCGTTCGCGCAGCTGATCGGGGTGTCGGCTGGCCGCGTCAGCCAGTACATCCGCGAGGGCAAGCTCGACGGCGCCGCGCTGGTGGGCGAGGGGCGGGGTGCCGGCATCCGGGTCGCGGTGGCGCAGGAGCAGCTGCGCCGGCGGCTCGACATCGGGCAGCGGCTCGGCAACGGGATCGGCACGCGGTTGGCTCCGCCGGCCGCGGCGACCGACGCGACGGCGGCGCCCGCGGACGTGCTGCCGTTCGCGGCCCCACCGGCTCCGCCGACCGCGCCCGTCGGCTCCGCCGTCGATCCGATCGACGAGCGCATCCGCCAGGCCAAGCTCGAAGGCATCGAGCGCGAGAACCGCAAGCGCGCCGAGGAGGAGGCCGCCCGCGCCGGCCGCTACGTCTTGGCAGACCAGACCCGCGCCGAGATGGTGCGCCTCGCCCGCGACATGCTCACCGTGTTCGAGGGCGCGCTGGTCGACCTCGCCACCGCCATCGCGGCGCGCCACCAGCTGCAGCAGCGCGACGTGCTGCATGCGCTCCGCGCCGAGTTCCGCACCATCCGCGCCAAGGCGGCGGCCGCCGCCCGCGCCCGCGCGGCCGAGCTGCCGCCGCTGATCGAGGACGCGGACCCGTCGGCCCCGCAGCCGCCGACCTCGCCACCGACACCGGCCACCAACGCCGTCGCGCCATAGCGACCAGGCCCATGCCCATCCTGCTCGCCGACCCGACGCGCCTCGCGGCCGAGGCGGCCGCGCAGGTGCTCGAGCCGCCGCCGCCGGTCGACTATCTGGCCTGGGCCGAGGCCAACATCGTCTTCTCCGACCGCGAGAGCCCGTTCCCCGGCCCCTACAACCGCGCTCTGTTCCCGTATTTCGACGAGATCCTCCGCGCCCTGTCGCCGGACGATCCCTGCCGTACCGTCACGCTCGCGGGCTCCGCCCAGATCGGCAAGACCGTGGTCGCCAACATCTTCACCCTCGGCTCCATGGCGATGGACCCGGGCGATCTCCTCTTCACCCACCCGACCGAGGACAACGCCCGGCGCTGGTCGAAGATGAAGCTCGCCCCGATGCTGCGCGGCACCGCCTCGCTCCGCGCCCTGTTCCCGCAGCGCTCGCGCGACGTCCTCGACTCGGTCCTCTACAAGGAGCGCGCCGACGGGCTAGGGGCCATCCTGATCTCGGGCGCCAACTCGCCCGCCTCGCTCAGCCAGGTCACGGTCCGCCGCCAGGTGCAGGACGACCTCGCCAAGTGGGACATGAACCTCGCCGGCGATCCCGAGGCGCAGGCCGACAACCGGAGCCGCGCCCACGAGTTCGCCAAGGTCTTGAAGACCTCGACCCCGCTGGTGCTGCCCGGCTGCCGCATCACCAAGGCGTTCGAGCAGGGCTCGCAGGAGCACTTCCACGTCCCGTGCCCGCAGTGCGGCGCCTTCCAGGTGCTCGACTGGGACAACATGCTCGCGACCTTCGATCCCGCCCGTCCCGAGGCCGCGCACTTCACCTGCGTCGCCTGCGGCTTCCCGATCGAGGAGCACCACCGCGCCGCGATGGTGCGGGCCGGCGAGTGGCGCGCCCACAATCCGTCGGCGCGGCGCACCCACCGCTCGTTCTGGATCTGGTCGGCCTATTCGCTGCTGCAGTCCTTCGCCCGCATCGCGCTGGAGTGGTTCAAGGCCAAGGGCGACCCGGCGGCCGAGCAGACCTTCCTCAACGACACGGTCGGCCGCGCCTGGCGGGCGCAGGGCGAGGCGCCGCCCTTCGAGGCGCTGCGCGACCGTGCCGCGACGTCGCATTACGCCCGCGGCGAGGTGCCGGCCGGCGCCCTGGTGCTGACGCTGGGCATCGACTGCCAGGGCGACCGCGTCGAGTGGCAGCTCGTCGGCTTCGGCCGCCGCCACCGCCGTTTCGTCATCGACCACCAGGTGATCCCCGGCCACATCACGGACGCGACCTGCCGGGCGCGGCTCGACGCGCTCCTGAAGCAGACCTGGCTCAATGCCGCCGGCCGCGCCCTCGGCCTCGACCTCGCCGCCATCGACGGCAACGCCTGGACCGAGGACGTGTGGGATTTTGCCCGCACCCATCCGGCCTCACAGCTCATCATGGTGCGCGGCGTCGCGCCGGACTCCGCCCCGCTGCTCGCCCGCGTGCGCAAGGAGCGCAATCTGCGCACCGGCAAGCTCCTGAAATACGCCTCGCGCTTCTACAATTTCGGCACCAGCGTGCTGAAGATGGCGCTATATCGCAACGCCCTGAAGACTGACCCGATGGAGGACGGCCACGTCGCCTTTCCGCGCGGGCTCGAGGACGAGTTCTTCCGCCAGTTCACGGCCGAGCGCCGCACCCCGTTCAAGCGCCACGGCTTTACCGAGTATCGCTGGACCAAGGACGCCGCCCAGGCCAACGAGGCGCTCGACGCCCACCTGCAGGCCGAGGCCGCGGCGATCAAATGGGGCGTCCGCGGGCTCCCGGACGCGATCTGGGACCGCCTCGAGGCCGAGCGCGAGACCCCGCCGCCCGAGGCGCAGCTCAGCCTGGAGGATGTTTTGGGCAGCGCGCCGGCGGCGCCGGCCGAGAGCGCTGGGGTCGCTGCAGCGACGGCGGGGCAGGGCGCCTCCGGCGCAGCCGCCCTGATGGCCGAGATCGCCCGGCACGCGACGAGGGGACGATGAATCGAGACGAGATCGAGGCCGAGCTTGCGGCGCTGCGCGGCGAGCTCTCCCGCACTCTGACCGGCGGCAGCATCACCGGCGTCCGCGACGGCGAGCGCGAGGTGACGCTCCGCCCGGCCTCGCCGGCCGAGATCCGGCAGCGGATCGCGGAACTGGAGGGGGTGCGGGAGGGGAGGGCGGGGCGGACGAGGGGGAGGGCGGTAGTGCCGTAAGATCAACCTGTCAGTAGGTCAGCCCGAACACCGTGTCGGCGAGCCAGCGGCGGAAGGCCGGGTTGTCGCTGAACTGCTTGAACAGCTCGGTGTCGTCCTTCATCACGTTGACGATGACCCGTGACAGCGCCTTGTCGTGCTCGATGCGGGCATTCTGCTTGTCCGAGTTCTTCTTGGCGTTCTGGTAGGCCGTGTCGGCGGCGACCTTGTCCGGGATGTCCTTCGTGATCAGCTGGCGGACGCGGTCGCTGTCCTCCCAGGTGATGTTGCCCCACATCTCGTTGAACGACCGGAGAATGTTCGAGAGGCGGTCGATCTCCGCTTCTGGCCGCCGGCCGCCGCCGTCCGTCGGCACCGGGTCGATCTCGGCGTCCTGGTCGGCAAGCCGGACCTGCTCGGCGGCGCGCTTCTCGACCCGGTAGCTGTCCATGTCGATCGCTTCGAGAATCCCCTTGGAGAGGTCTTCTTCCTTCGGGGCGGGCAGCTTGGGCACGAGGAAGCTCAGGAAGATCGACAGCTTCTCCCATTCGGCGTTGGTATAGGGCAGGATCGTCGACAGGAAGCCGTAGGTGCGGACGAACGCTTTCGCCTGGCCCTTGAACTCGACCTGTCCATCCTCGTCGAGATGCTCCTTGTAGACGGCAACGCGGGCGTCGAGGATCGGGTCGAGCTTGTCGCGGTCGGCACCATCGAGATAGAGCGCCACGAACTGGTCGATTTGAGCCGTGCCATACACCTCGGCCGCATCGAGCGCGGATTTCAGGTCGTGCAGCTTGTTGGGGTCGGTCTCGTCGCTGAGGATCGTCGTCCGATAGTACGGCTCGAACGCCTTGCGGATGCTCTCGGCGTCGTTCTGGAAGTCGAGCACGAAGGCGTCGTACTTCTGGGGATGTGCGCGATTGAGCCGCGACAGCGTCTGCACCGCCTTCACGCTGGACAGCGGCTTGTCGACATACATGGTGTGCAGGAGCGGCTGGTCGTAGCCGGTCTGAAACTTGTCGGCGCACACCAGGAACCGGTACGGGTCCTCCTCGATCCGGTCGGGAATATCCTTGGACGGAAAGCCGTTCAGCGACGCTTCGGTCACCTTCACGCCGCCGTACTCGTGCTCGCCCGAGAACGCCACGATCGCCCGGTGCGGGCTCTTGCGCTCCGTCAGGTAGTCGCGAATGGCATGAAAATACTGAATCGCCCGCTCGATGCCGCCGGTCACCACCATCGCACGCGCCTGACCGCCGATCTTGCCGGCCGCCAGCACCTGCTCGTGAAAATGATCGACCATGATCTCGGCCTTGAGGCGGATCGCGTGGTGGTGGCTCTCGACGTAACGCCGCAGCTTCTTGGCCGCGCGCTTGGTGTCGAACTCCGGATCGCCTTCGATTGTCTTGACCAGCCGGTAAAAGCTGTCGACCGGCGTGTAGTTCTTCAGGACGTCCAGGATGAACCCTTCCTGGATCGCCTGCTTCATCGTGTAGCTGTGGAACGGGCGGTGCTTGACGGCACCCTCCTCCGGAACGGCGGTCCCGAAAATCTCCAGCGTCTTGTTCTTGGGCGTCGCCGTGAACGCGAAGTAGCTCGCGTTCGGCAGGAGCTTTCGCGCCTCCATGATGCGATTGATCTTGTCCTCGATGGTCTCCTCCTCTTCCGCCGCGCCGGCCGCGGACAGCGCCATGTTCAGCGCCGCCGCGGTGCTGCCGCCCTGGCTGGAATGCGCCTCGTCGATCACGATGGCGAAGCGCCGGTCGCGGTGCAGGGTGCCGATGTCGTCGAGGATGAAGGGAAACTTCTGGACCGTCGAGATGACGATCTTCTTGCCACTCTCGATGAAGCGGCGAAGATCGCCCGAGTGGTCGGCGTGCCCGACGGTGGCGCCGACCTGCGCGAACTGCTTGATCGTGTCGCGGATCTGCTCGTCGAGGATGCGGCGGTCGGTGACCACGATCACCGAGTCGAAAACCGGTGTCTGCTCGTTCCGCAACCCGACGAGCTGGTGCGAGAGCCAGGCGATGGAGTTGGACTTGCCGCTGCCGGCGGAATGCTCGATCAGGTAGCGCTGGCCGACGCCATGCTGCCGCGCATCGGCCAGCAGCGCACGGACCACGCCGAGCTGGTGATACCGCGGAAACACCTGCTCGCGCTTCACCTTGCCGGTCTTCGGGTCGCGTTTCTCGACGATCTGGGCGTAGTTCTCCAGGATGTCGGTCAGCGCCTGCGGCGTCAGGATGTCTTTCCAGAGATAGTCGGTTTTGATCCCGCCCTCGTTGGGAGGATTGCCGGCGCCGTCGTTCCAGCCGCGGTTGAACGGCAGGAACCACGACGCCTTGCCCTTCAGGTGCGTGCAGAATCGCACCTCGGCGTCGTCGACGGCGAAATGCGCGACGCACCGGCCGAACTCGAACAGCTTTTCGCGCGGGTCGCGGTCGCGCCGGTACTGCTCGATGGCGTCCTCGACGGTCTGCTTGGTGAGGCTGTTCTTCAGCTCGAAGGTCACGACCGGAAGGCCGTTGACGAACAACGCGAGGTCGAGCGCGTTGGCGGTCTCGGTGGCGCTGTAGCGGAGCTGCCGGGTCACCGAGAACCGGTTGGAGGCGAAGCGTTCGGCCGCCTTGGCATTGCCGGGCGACGGCGTGCCGTAGAACGCGGTGATCTCGTGCTGCTGGTGCTTCAGGCCGTGACGCAGCACGTCGACGATGCCGCGCTTGCCGATCTCGCCCTGCAGCCGGGCCAGAAACTTCTGCCGGGTCGGACCGTCGTGGTCGAGGTCTAGCGCCTCGACGAGCGGCGGCTGAGTGGCGGCGATGAAGGCGCGAAACTGCGGGAGGTCGATGGTCCAGGCTCGGTCGTAATCGGCGGGATTGCCGAGCCGCCAGTTGTGCAGCCCGACATAGGGCTCGGGATCTTCGGCGAATCCGCCCTCGTCCGGTCCCGTCCGGCCGGTCATCTGCGCGACGATCAGGGCTTCGAGCCCCTTCTCGGTCGTGTCCGTCGTCATCCGCTCACGGGATCATGGGAACCGAGCCACCCCTTCGCGGCGAGCACGTCCAGGGCGAGCTCGATCTGTCCGGCTGAAAACCGCTTCTTCCGCTCGTTCCAGGCGTAGGTGTGCGCGATCGCGGCGTCGAGCTGCACGGCCCCCTCGCGGGCGGCGACCCAATGGACGGTCGCCAGCAGCTCGAGGCCGAACGGTGTCTCGAAGCCCTCCACGAGATCGACCACCCGGTCGAACCGCGCCCGTGTCTCGGCGTGCTGCGCCAGGAACGCGTCCGCGTCCCCGACGGCGCCGGGCACCAGCTCCAGCGGCTTCTCGGGGGCATCGCCGCCGTCGGCATAGCCGGAGACGAGATGTCCCTCGACCGCCCGCAGCACATGACGGAGGTTTTCAGCATAGGGGCCGTAAAGCCCCTTCGTGTAGCTCAGCCTCAGCGGCTGCCCGGCCTCCTGCAGGAAGTACATCAGCTTGTGCACCTCAAGCAGAGTGACGAACGGGTCCATCAGCCCGCCGAGATAGCGATGCATCAGCCCGACCAGGGCGGCCCGGCCCTCGGTCATGCGCGGAACCTCACGGGAGGCCGTGACCGGCTTGGCGTCGGCCGCGGCATGCGGCTCGAAGACGACGACCCGGAGGCCGTCGAGCCCGCCGAGCGCCGCCTCGATCCGGGGCCGCACGGCGCGCCAGTCGAGCCCGCCCAGCCCGGCGCCGAGCGGCGGGATCGCGATCGACCGGATTTTTCGCGCCCGGATCTCGTCCGCCAAGGCCGCGAGGCCGGCGTCGATGTCCTCCATCCGGCTCTTGCTGCGCCAGTGCCGCTTGGTCGGAAAGTTCACGATGTACTTCGGCGCTAGCTGGCCGGTTTCGACGATGAACATCCGCCCGGGCTGCACCTCGCCGCGCGCACAGGCGGCCGCATAGGTCTTGAAATTCGCCGGAAAGGCATTCTTGAACTGGAGCGCGATGCCGCGCCCCATGACGCCGACGCAGTTCACCGTGTTGACGAGCGCTTCCGCGTCCGCCTGAAGAATGTCTCCGGTCCGGAATTCGATCATCGCGGCACCATACCGAATCAGTAGTACCAATCACTGCGGATTTCGACCCTTGGGTTGTGGTCGATTCCTCGGATTGTGTTGAAAACCTGCTGGGCAACGCCCTGCGACTGCACGCCGATCCGTTCGATCAGCGACCACGGGACGCTTTCGTGGACCAGGAACTCGGCCTGCTTGCCTTCCTTCACGTCGGCCGACCGGAAGTCCCTGTTGTGGACCGCAGGCCAGTTCACCTCGTCGAGCTGCCCGAGGTCCGATCGGAACTGGGTATAGGTCGCTCCGGCATTTGACAGCGAGAACGCCCACCGGCGGCCGGTCTCCTCCGCCGAGGCAACGACGCGGTGGAGGTCGAACTCCAGATGCACGATCGGCCCCTGTCCGCCGCGGTAGGCGAGTTCCTCGGCATTGGCGCAGTGGATGACGAACAGCATGATCGAGCGCGGGCAGAAGTAGAACGGCACGAAGTCACCGACCCTGGTCCCCGGATGGCACGACACCGGCAGCCGCAACCGCCGCGCCTTGATAGTGCCCATCCCGATCGTCGTGCCCGCTCCCTGCCGCCCGACCATCACCGCATCGGACCACAGGCAACCGTCAGCAATGATCGACGGCAGCCGGTCCGCATGGACGATGTGGTAGATTTTCGGGTGTGCAGGAGGCTGTGGCATCGTCAGTGCTTCGCCCCACGAGGCCTTCGATCACCGATCCCACTGGGCGCTATAGACCGCATACTAATAGTACCAGTCTGGCTTTACGGAAACCGAGGGCTGATGCGTTTGGCCTTTGAGAGCTTCCTCGACGCGTTGCGCGATCGCTCGGCTGTGAACTCCAATTTGCTCCACGAGGCTCCAAGCGAACGAGTCTTCGACCAAGAATTCAGCTTGCTTATCGTTCATCAGTGAGCAGACTCCGGTACCGCTCCATTTTAGCGCGTTGACCGCCGTCCAATTAATCTCCTTCAACTGCTTGAGATCGGAACGGCTCTCAAACTTTTCAGCACCTGCGTTTGAAAGCGTAAACGCCCACTTTTTCTGTTGCTTATTCGCCCAGGCAACAGCCGCGTGGAGATCCGCTTCCAAATGAATAATGTTCTGTTGGCCGCCTCGATATGACAGGTCAGGGGCGTTCGCGCGGTGGAGTATATAAAGCATCACGGACCGCGGGCAGAAATAGAAGGGCACGCAACCGCCGACGTGGATTCCAGGATGCGACGGAATGTTTAGCGAGCGTCGGCGCACCTTGATGGTGTTCATTCCAATGGTCGTGCCGGTCCCTTCTCGCCCGACCATCACAGTATCGGACCACAGGCAGCCGTCAGCGACGATCGACGCCAGTCTATCGACATGGACGATGTGGTAGATCTTCGGGTGTGCGGGCGGCTGCGGCATCGTCAGACGGCGGCCTCCTCGGTATCGACTTCGCCGACGGATTCTTCCAGGTCATCCTCGTCGAGGTCTTCGACGGTCTCAACCTCTGTGGTCTCTGGTAGGCTCGCCGCCGCCGCGCGAACGTCGAGCTTTCCGGTGACGACGTCGGCGATCAGGCGCATGCGCAGTTCTTGAACTAGCGCAACCTCATGTTCGAACCGTGAAATCGTTTCATTTAGCTCTTGAGATAGACGTTCAATTCCCCGGACGATTGCGATCTGCTCCTCATAAGGAGGAACCGGAACGATGATATCGAATAAGTCCTTCCGATCGACACCAGGGACTGCTGATTTGCCGGAGTGGTCTGCCTTTGAAATCGTGCACAGTAGATAATAGCACCAGAGTCGATAGTTGTTATGGAAATTCGTTACAAAGAGGGATGTATTGTGAGGCCAGAAATCTTTCTCGATGTAGAATACGGCGTTTGTCGAGCCGTATCGTCCCATGACGACGCCCGGGCCGCGCGAGCGAGTCTCTGCGTGATGGTCGATAACCCCGCCGGATGAGACCACCGGATAAGGCCCCGAAACTCGTCTTTCTGCGGGCAGATCGTATCCGCGCTGGAGCCGTGTTGCCCACTTGAGTCGCTTCACCTGCCAGTGTTCGGGTACTTGGCCGAGCCAATCGGTGCCCGAGGGCTTGCGCGCGACAGCAGCGTCGAATCCGCCAGTGACCGCTCGTCGGATAATCAACTGTCTTTGTTCATTCAGAAGCGTAATCAGTTTCTTCTTGGCTCGGATCAGCTTGGCTGTTTGTGCCCCGTGCCAGTCCAGAAATTGCACGATCAGCTGCTGCTCCTCCGCAGGTGGAACACAACAGGTAATCTGCTTGAACGACTCCCAGTAGAGCCGGTTGCGATCCGGAACGATGCCGCGGGAGTAGGTCTCGACCTCGCGCATATAAGCCGCTGTTCGGAACAGGTTGGCGAAGTAAGGTGCGAAGGTGTCCTCTCGCGGCCGAACGACCACATAGGCCGGGCTGACGAGGCCATCGGTCGGCACTACACCGACGGCGCCCTGCCACATGCGCATCATGTTGTAGGCGAGGTCGCCCTTGGCCGCGCGCTGATATTTCGACCGGTCCGTCATCTGCTGCTTGCGGGGGCCGTTCTCCAGGTCGCGAACCCGCACGCCGGTCCGAAGCGAGACTTCGAGAATGGGCAGGTCCGGATACCTGGTCTCCTTACGAATTCCGAACAGCCGGCCGTTCCGCCGCACGTCCCAATGCGCCGGCACCTCGGGCAGCCACGCCAGCCCGGTCGGCTTCATGTCCGGATACGGCCGAAGTCCCTCGATCACGGTGCGGCTCCGATGATCTGCTCCAGCAGGCCTTCGGTCTCCTTCTGCGCGGCGAGAATGTCGGCCCGAATCTCGGCGAGCGAGCGCAGCGGCTGCGGCTTGTAGAAGTACCGCGTGAAGTTGATCTCATAGCCGATGGTGGTCTTGCCGGCGTCGACCCAGGCGTCGGGGGCGTGCGGCAGCACCTCGCGGCGGATGAATGCCGCGATGCCGCCGGGCTCGGTCAGCGGCACCGTCTCGGTGTCGCGCAGCTCGCTGTCGGGCTCGTACTCGACCACGCACGGCTTGCCGGCGATGGTGAGGCGGAACAGTCCGTGCAGCGGATCGGCCTTGGCCTTGCCGCCCTTGTGGATGCGGCGGATCACCGGCAGCCCGTCCTCCGCGATGCGGCCTTCGTCCTTCAGCGCCTTGATCTCCTTCGGCGTGTAGGCGCGAGCCCCGTCGATGCCGCGCGCCCGCAAGGGCCGCTCGACCGTCACCTTGGAATAGCCGAACGCCGCGTTGTCGAAGATGCGCGACTGCTCGGTTTCCTCGAATTTTTGGAACGTCTCGACGATGCGGTCGATGTCCGGCTCGTCGAGCTCGCAGTTCTTCTTGCCGAGGTTCTTGCGCAGCTGCTTCGACCACGCGGTCGCGTCGATGAGCTGCACGCGGCCGCGCCTCGGCTCCGCCTTGCGGTTGCTCAGCACCCAGACATAGGTCGCGATGCCAGTGTTGTAGAACATGTTCAGCGGAAGCGCGACGATCGCCTCCAGCCAGTCGTTCTCGATGATCCAGCGCCGCACATTGCTCTCGCCGCTGCCGGCGTCGCCGGTGAACAGCGACGAGCCGTTGTGCACCTCGGCGATGCGGCTGCCGAGCGGCGTGCCGTGCTTCATCTTCGAGAGCATGTTGGCGAGGAACATCATCTGCCCGTCGCTCGACCGGGTGACGAGGCTGTACTCGGCATCGTCCGCGTGGGTGACGACGAAGCGCGGATCCTTGATGCCGTCCTTGCCGCCCATCCGCTCGAGGTCGCCCTTCCAGCTCTTGCCGTAGGGTGGGTTCGACAGCATGAAATCGAACTCCCGCGACGGGAACGCGTCGCGCGCGAGCGTCGACCATTCCGGCCCGCCGACGATGTTGTCGGCCGCCGCGCCGTCGCCCTTCAGCAGCATGTCGGCCTTGCAGATCGCATAGGTCTCGGCGTTGATCTCCTGGCCGAACAGGTGGGTGGAGACCTGCTTGCCGCGCTCGGCGGCGAGCTGGTCCAGCGTCTCTTCCGCGAGCGTGAGCATGCCGCCGGTGCCGCAGGCGCCGTCGTAGAGCAGGTAGGTGCCCGATTCGATGCGGTCGACGACGGGCAGGAAGATCAGCCGCGCCATCAGCTTGACGACGTCGCGCGGGGTCCAGTGCTCGCCGGCCTCCTCGTTGTTCTCCTCGTTGAACCGGCGAACCAGCTCCTCGAAGATCGTCCCCATGGCGTGGTTGTCGAGACCCGGGTGCTTCACCGAGTCGTCGCCGTTGGTCACCGGGGTGGGGCTGAGATTGATGGCGGGGTCGAGGAACTTCTCGATCAGGGTTCCGAGCGCATCCGCCTTGGAGAGGCGGGGGATCTGGTTGCGGAACTCGAACTTCTCCAGGATGTCCTGGACGTTGGGCGAGAAGCCGTCGAGATAGGCCTCGAAGTCCGCCTTGAGCTGCTGCTGGCTCGCCCGGCCGCGCAGATCCCGCAGCGTGAACCGCGACGTGTTGTAGAAGTCCTGGCCCGCGGCCTGCCGCAGGGCGGCGTCCTGGTTGGTGATGCCCGCCTTGTCGAGCCTGGCCTTCATGGCGATCACGTCGGGCTTCTTGGGCTCGAGCACCGCGTCGAGCCGGCGCAACACCGTCATCGGCAGGATGACGTCCCGGTACTTGCCGCGCACATAGAGGTCGCGCAGCACGTCGTCTGCGATGCCCCAGATAAAGTTGGTGATCCAACCGAGATCGCCATTGGTCATGATGGTTGCTGTCCGTTCTATTTGCGAACGACTTCCGTGAGGCTTGTGACTACTGTGCAAGCGTACGTCAGGCTTTTGATTCCGCAACGTAACCGGTGATAGCGCTGCTGGTCGATCGAGTCATCATGCCTTTCCACTCCCTCGTCGACCCCTCCGGTGCTCCGTTGCGCCCGCGGGCCGAGGCGCCGTTCGTCGGGGCGTCGCGGACGCATCAGGATCTCGTGGCGTGGTGGCCGCGACGGGTGTCGCCGGTCACGGCGCTGCCGCAGGCCGACCGCGACCTGCTGACCGACCGCATCGCCGACCAGGCCCGCAACGACGGCTGGGCCTCGGCCGGCATGGACCGGCTGGTCGACAACGTGATCGGGGCGGGGTGGGGGCTCAACGTCACCCTGCCGCGCCGGCGGCTCGGGCTCACCGAGCAGCAGGCGGCCGATCTCGCCGGCTCGATCGAGGAGGCCTTCGACGAGTGGGCGAGCGATCCGGAGAGCTGCGACGCCGGCCAGCGCCTCGGCTTCGGCGGCCTCCTGGCGCTCGGGTACCGGCACGGCGTGCGGGACGGCGAGGCGCTCGCCGCCATCTCGTTTCTGCCGCGCGGCGGCGCCTGGGCGACCGCGGTCGAGATGATCCATCCGGCCCGCCTGGCGCAGCCCGACTTCGCCGCCGAGACCACAGCGTTCCGGCAGGGCATCGAGCTCGGGCCGACCGGCGAGCCGGTCGCCTACCACGTCCGCGTCGCCCATCCGGCCGACGGGCTCGGCTATGCGTCGGGCACCTTCGCCCGGCTGCCGCGCAGCGTGAACGGCCGGCGCTTGGTGGCGCACGCCTACGAGGCGCGCGAGGCCGGGCAGATCCGCGGCGTGCCGCTGTTCGCGCCGGTGGTGAAGAAGCTGCGCATGCTCGGCCGCTACGACGAGACCGAGCTGCAGGCCGCGCTCCTCAATGCTTCGATGGCGACCTTCATCACCTCGCCGTTCGACCACGAGGCGCTCGCCGAGGCGCTCGGCGCCGGCGACGGGAAGGCGCTCGACGGCGCCATCGCGGGCTATCTCGCCGGAAAGCTCGGCTACTGGAAAGACGCCCCGCCGATCCATCTACCCGGCGCCGCCGTCAACTTCCTCTATCCGGGCGAGCGGGCCGAGCACACGCCGCCGACCCACCCGAACGCCGTGTTCGAGCACTTCGTGCGGGCGGGGCTGCGCCATGTCGCCGCCGCGCTCGGGCTCTCCTACGAACAGCTCTCGGCCGACTGGGGGCAGGTCAACTATTCGAGCGCCCGCGCAGCATTGCTCGAGGTCTGGCGCGGCTTCTCCCGCCGTGCCGCCCTCTACGCCACCGACTTTGCCCAGCCCGTCTATGTGCGGTGGCTGGAGGAGGCGGTGGTGCGCGGCCGGGTCGCGCTGCCGGCCGGCAGCCCCGCTTTCGCGGAAGCGAAAGCGGCGTGGACCCGCTGCCGCTGGCGCATGCCGGGCCGCGGCTGGGTCGACCCGCTGAAGGAAGCCGATGCCGCCGCCGTCCGCATCGGACTCGGCGTCTCGACCCTCGAGCGCGAGGCGGCCGAGCAGGGCCTCGACTGGGAAGAAAACCTCCGCCAGCGCGCCCGCGAGCTCGCCGCCGCCCGCCGGCTGGAGGAGGAGTATGGGCTGGAGGCGGGGACGCTGGTCGAGAACCGCCGCGATCGGCCTGACGTGATCAGGGGGGCGGTTCCTGACGAAGCGCCTTCACCGTAGAGCAGAACGGCAACGAGTGAGCGATGGAGACGGAGCGCTCATTCGAACTTCTTGCCGATAGGAATCTCGTGGGCCGGCTTCAAGTTGAACGAAATCTGATACTCGAACAAGAATACATTTGGGACGACGGTTCTTGCGAACCGCAGCTGATTGCCGACTGATTTCGATACGATGACGCCGAAGACGTCTTTATTGGTCCCGATCGTTTGCTTCAGCCAACCCATGTATCTGGCAAGCTGCCCGATCGCGCGATCATGGCTGTTGGCTCGCTTCAGCTCGAAGACGTAGAACGAGCCATCCTTATCGGTTGCGAGAATGTCGATCGGCCCGATGGCGGTGCGATACTCGACACCCTCTCCGTTGTCGTCCTCGTAGAGCCGTAACGACTTTCCATTGATGTTGATGGTGCTCAGGTTGTCGGCGATGAAGTCGCGAAGTTGGTATTCGAAAGAGAACGTCGGTTCTTCATTTTCTTCGGAGTCTTTGGACCCACCTTCCCCGATGTCTATTCCGGGGGGCGGGGTCATCCGAACCTCGCTCGGCGTTTCCTCCATGATCCAACCGAGCTTCCGCAACTCCGATCTGATTTTGTGAGATGTACTGTCAGTGGGGTTAGACTTGAGGTTCGGCGGCATCCGCTCGGGGTGGAGTCTCAACCAGTCCTTCATCGGATACGTATCGATTCCACCATCTTGCCGCGGCAGAACAACAAAATGGCGTTTGATCGACATTTCAGGTCTCGCTCGGGATTGGCAGCTTCGAGTTCTGCGATTGTGGGTGTGAACGATTACCAATGGCTGAAGCAAAGTCGAACGCAGTTTCCTTGATTGTGGTTTGAACGCATGGGACCAGATTATAAGGCAGCCGCCGCGCCTTGGCCGGCGGCGCTCTCGGCGCGGCCGCTGCTCGTCTACGAACCGCACGCGCTCGCCGTTCGCGACGCCGTCCTCGAAGCGGAGCGCCGGCTCGCTGGCGACCAGGCGTTGCTCGCAGCCGCGTCGCCCGCGTCGGGGCAGGGGGACGCGCCGCGTTTCCGCGCGGTCGACGGCGTCGCCGTGGTCTCTATCTCCGGTGTGCTGCTGTCGCGCGGTGACTTCTTCGGCGAGGGCGCGTCATACACCTCCTACGGCGCGATCGTCCGCGAGGTCGGGCGCGCCGCCGTCGATCCCGCGGTGCGCGGCATCGTGCTGGCGATCGGGTCACCGGGCGGCGTGGTCGAAGGCGTGCTGGCGGCCGCCTCCGCCATCCGCGAGGCGCGAGCCGCAAAGCCGGTGGTCGCCCATGTCGGCAGCCTCGGCGCGTCGGCGGCCTACTGGCTCGCCGCCCAGGCCGACGAGATCGTGCTCGCCGACGATCTGAGCCAGGTCGGCTCGATCGGCGTCTACACGCTGCACATGGACTATTCCCGGCTGCTCGCCGAGGCCGGCATCGACGTCACCGTGATCGCGAGCGGCCGCCACAAGGTCGACGGCCATCCGTTCGCGCCGCTGCCCGACAGCGTGCGCGCCGCCATCCAGGCCGAGGTCGACGACCTGCGCCTGATGTTCGCCCGCGCGGTCGCCGACGGCCGGCCCGAGCTCACCGCCGATCTCGCGCTCGCCACAGAGGCCCGGGTGTTCCGCGCCCTCGATCCCCGTACCGGCGACCGTGAGGCGATCACCCACAAGCTGGCCGACCGGGTCGAGCGCCTCGACCGGGTGATCGGCGCGCTCTCCGGCGCCGGCCGCCGGTTCCAACCAGGAGGTGCCTCGATGTCAGGACAGACCAGCACGCCGGCGGCTGCGACGCCGGTCCCCGGCGCAGCGGCGCCCGCTGCGGCTCCGCCCGGCGCTGCCGGCGGATCGCAGCCGGCCACACTTTCGGCCGCGCCCGCGAGCGATCCGCTCGCCGTGGCCCGCGAGGAGGGCCGGGCGATCGGCGTCGGCGAGGGCGAGACCCGCGGCATCGCCGCCGAGCGCAGCCGCATCGCCGGCATTCTCGGCCACGCCGAGGCGCAGAGCCGCGACGCGCTCGCCCGCCACTTCGCCTTCGAGACCGCGATGCCGGCCGACCAGGCGGTCGCGGCCCTCAAGGCCGCCCCGAAGGCCGAGGCCCAGAAGCCCGATCCGTTCGCCGCGCTCGCCGCCGTCGCCCCCGCCGCCGTGCTCGGCGCCCCGCCGGCCGGCGCCCCGAAGCCGGCCTCCGGCCTCGCCGCCGCGGTCGACGTCGAGATCGCCCGCGCGAAGCGCTAGAGCGGTTCCCGATC
>NZ_JBEOMB010000014.1:0-52769 GCF_046000175.1 Rhodoplanes sp. SY1 | reverse complement strand
ATGGCGCCTCGGTCGCCGCACATGCCGTGCGGTCTGGCGACCACGGCGGCGGCGGCAGCTCGATTCCCTTGTCGGAGGATCGCCGATGACTCTCATCCGCCGTCCCTCGGTGCGTTACGGCCGCACCCCCGAGCCCGAGACCCCGTACCAGAAGGCCGGCCAGGTCTGGGACGAGCGGATCGGCTCCGCCCGCGTCCAGGCTCGCAACTGGCGGCTCATGGCCTTCGGCAACCTCGCGCTGGCCGGGGGCCTTGCGATCGGGCTCGTCTGGCAGCACGCCCGCGGGGCCGTCACCCCCTGGGTGGTCGAGGTCGACCGGCAGGGTCGGGCCCAGGCCGTCGCCCCGGCGCTCGGCGACTATCGTCCGACCGATCCGCAGATCGCCTGGCACCTCGCCCACTTCATCGAGAACGTGCGGGCGATCCCAGCCGATCCGGTCATCGTCCGCCAGAGCTGGCTCGCGGCCTACGACTTCGTCACCGACAAGGGCGCGCTCGCCCTCAACGACCATGCCCGCGTCCACGACCCCTTCGCCAGGATTGGCAAGGTCCAGGTGACGGTCGAGATCGCGAGCGTGGTGCGCGCCTCGCCGGACAGCTTCCGGGTCGCCTGGATCGAGCGGCGCTACGAGAACGGCAGCCTCGCCGTGACCGAGCGATGGGTCGCCATCCTGACCATCGTGCTCGACCTGCCGCGCGACGCCGAGCGGCTGCGCAAGAATCCGCTCGGCATCTACGTCCATTCCCTCGCCTGGTCCAAGGAGCTCGGCTGATGCAGCCTCGTTCGCTCGTCCTCTGCGTCGTCTCCGCATCCCTGCTCGCGGGCTGCGCGACCTTCAAGCCGCCCGGGATCGCGTATGACGATCCGCCCGAGCCCGCCTCGCTGGTCGCCGAGCCGCCGCGACCCGTGGAGGTGGTGGAGCTGCCGAAGCCGCTGCCCCTCCCGGGCCAGCTCAAGCCGCTGCCGGGGGGCAGGTCGCCGCCCGAGCCGCGCGATCCCCGCCAGCGGGTCGATCGCGCCAACACGGCGGCGCGGGTCGAGCCGAGCCGGGCCGGCTACATCAACGCGGTCCAGGTCTATCCCTTCTCGGAGGGCGCCCTCTACCAGGTCTATGCCGCGCCCGGACAGGTCACCGACATCGCCCTGCAGGAGGGCGAGCAGCTCGTCGGCTCCGGCCCGATCGCGGCCGGCGACACGGTGCGCTGGATCATCGGCGACGCCGAGAGCGGCACCAGCGCGGCGAAGCGGATCCACATCCTGGTCAAGCCGACCCGGCCCGACCTCGTCACCAATCTGGTGATCAACACCGACCGCCGGACCTACCACCTCGAGCTGCGCTCGACCGAGAAGACCTACATGGCCTCGGTCTCGTGGGACTATCCGCACGACCGCCTGATCGCGCTCCACCAACGCAACGCGGTAGCCGAGACGGTCGCTCCGGTCGCGACCGGGCTCGAGGTCGAAGCGTTGCGGTTCCGCTACGTCATCGACGGCGACGCGCCGCCCTGGCGGCCGCTCCGCGCCTTCGACGACGGCAAGAAGGTCTACATCGCGTTCCCGCGCGGCATCGGGCAGGGCGAGATGCCGCCGCTCTTCATCGTCGGCCCGGAGGGCAAGACCTCGGAGCTCGTGAACTACCGAGTCCGCGGCAATCACATGATCGTCGATCGTCTGTTCGCGGCGGCCGAGCTGCGCCTCGGCGACGGCGGCTCCGAGCGCCGCGTCCGCATCGTGCGCACCGACGGGAGAGCGGCGTGGTGAGCGAGCGCGCCGACCATTCTTCCGGAACGAACGATCTCGCAGCCGGGCTCCGCCTCCGACCCGAGCATCCGCCGGTCATGCGCCTCTCCCGCAAGGTGCTGGTCGGGCTTCTCGCCGGCGCGTCTATCGTCGTGTCGGGAGCGCTGATCTGGGGACTGTCCCGCGACAAGCCGAAGCCGACCGGCGGCAGCGAGCTCTACAGCACCGAGCACAAGCCGCTGCCCGACGCGATCGCCGCCTTGCCGCGCGACTACGCGGCCGTCGCCAAGCCAGCTGTATCGACTGTCCCTGCCGGCGTGCCCCAGCTCGGGCCGCCGCTGCCCGGCGATCTCGGCCGGCCGATGCTGAGTGCCGGCGTCACCCCGCCCGACCCGTCGCACGCGGCGGATCCGGCCCAGCAACGCTCCGCCCAGGAGCAGGAGGCGGCGCGCACCAGCCGGCTGTTCGCTTCGGCGACCACGACGGCGCGGGCGGCTGCGCCGACTGCACCGGCGCTCCAACCGGCGGACCCCGCTGCCGCACCACCGGCGCATTCCGACACGCAGCCGCTCGACGCCGACTGGGGACAGAACCTCCAGGACCGCAAGCTCGCCTTCCTCAACGCCGCCGTCGACCGCAAGACCGTCAGCCCCGATCGCCTCGCCGCACCGCCATCGCGTTATGTGGTCCAGGCCGGCGCCGTGATCCCGGCCGCGCTGATCACCGGCATCCGCTCGGATCTGCCCGGCCAGGTCACGGCCCAGGTGACCGAGCATGTCTACGACAGCCCGACTGGCCGATACCTGCTCGTGCCCCAGGGATCGAAGCTGATCGGCGTCTACGACAGCCAGGTCGCCTTCGGACAGGACCGCATCCTCCTGGTCTGGACCCGGCTCATCCTCCCGAACGGCCGCTCGATCGTGCTCGAGCGTCAGCCCGCCGCCGACCCGCAAGGATTCGCCGGTCTCGAGGACGAGGTCGACCACCATTGGGGCCGCCTGTTCATGGCGGCGGCCCTCTCGACGCTGCTCGGCGTCGGCTCCGAGCTCGGCGCGAGCGACACCGAGAGCGAACTCTTCCGCGCGATCCGGCGCGGCGGCAGCACCAGCCTGAACCAGACCGGCCAGCAGGTCGTGCGCCGCAACCTGAACATCCAGCCGACCCTGACGATCCGGCCGGGATTCCCGGTCCGGGTCATCGTCAACCGCGACCTCGTCCTCGCGCCGTATCGGGGATGACGTTGACCGAGCCCTACTGTGGAGGATGAAACATGGACAAGCTGAAGCTCTCGGAGCTGCTCGACGACAAGCCCGTCAAGCTCACCCTCGACCTGCCCGCCCAGGTCCACCGCGATCTCGTCGCCTATGCCGAGCTGCTCGGCCGCAACACCGGGCAGGCGGTCGAGCCTGTGCGGCTGATCCCGCCGATGATCGCCCGATTCATGGCGACCGATCGGGCGTTCATCAGGTCGAGGAAACCCAAGTAGCAGGTTGTGCGGAGTTGGCGCAAAGGCGGCAATCTGCGCGACGGTGGGGCAATCCGGCGCCCGCAGGTCGTTTCGCGCATTCTGCTCGTAGGGCTTGAACGCGCCGACGAACTCCCTTGCCGAATGACGATGTCGTCGAAGACAATCGGCATCCGGACTCGGACGTCAACGGACCTCGTGCGCATTCATCAGCCACACTTATCAGTCTTAGTGCAACTCATCGTCTAATCGTCGTAGCGCACCCGCTATAGGATCGCTCTCATAGAGGTGAGCCGCATGAAAACGTCACGAACCGTCTTGGCCGCAATGGTCGCGCTGTTTTTCTGCGCGACCGGGTTCGCGAGCGCGGCCGATCAGGCCGGTCGCCGGTCGCCCATCGCGCTCGAAGACCAGGGGAGCTTCGCCGTCGGTGGGACCGTGCTGACGGCACCCGGCGCCTTCGATCCCCAAAAGCCTCTCGACCCGGCGGGGCAGACCTATCACGGAGACCACCTCTACGCCTTCTATCAGGTGCCGGTGAATGCGCGCCCTCTGCCGCTGGTCATGTGGCACGGCGCGGGCCAGTTCTCGAAAACCTGGGAGACGACGCCGGACGGCCGCGAGGGCTTCCAGACGATCTTCCTTCGCCGCCGCTTCGCCACCTATCTCGTCGACCAGCCCCGTCGCGGCGACGCCGGGCGCAGCACCGTCGAAGCGACGATCAAGCCGACGCCCGACGAGCAGATGTGGTTCAACCAGTTCCGCATCGGCGTCTGGCCGAACTACTTCGACGGCGTGCAGTTCGCGCGCGATCCCGAGACGCTGAATCAGTACTTCCGGGCGATGACCCCGAACACCGGGCCGTTCGACATGAACGTCGTGTCCGACGCCGTCGCCGCGCTGTTCGCGAAGATCGGCCCCGGCATCCTCGTGACCCATTCGCAAAGCGGGGGACCGGGCTGGCTCGCCGCCATCAAGAGCCCGAACGTCAAAGCCATTGTCGCCTTCGAGCCGGGAAGCAATTTCCTCTTCCCGCAAGGCGAGGTGCCGGCGCCGATGCCGAGCGCTTTCGACACCCTTCAGGGCGTCCCCGTGCCGGTGCCGGATTTCATGGCGCTCACGAGAGTTCCGATCGTCATCGTCTACGGCGACAACATTCCGTCGGCGCCCGTGGATCTTCCGGGTCAGGACAGCTGGCGCGTCCGCCTCGCCATGGCCCGGCTCTGGGTCGACGCCGTCAACCGGCACGGCGGCGACGCGCGACTCGTCCATCTTCCGGAGATCGGGATCCGGGGCAACACCCACTTCCCGTTCGCGGATTTGAACAATGTCGAGATTGCGGATCTGGTCTCGAAGTTCCTCGCTGAAAAACGCCTGGATTGATCGTGAGCCCATTGGACCAGAGCATGTCCGCAAACCGGGGCTCTGAACCAAGACACCAAACCCTCAAGCGACTGCGGACGGCGCCCGACCCGCCTAGCCAGGAGACCATCATGACCGACGACGTGATCACCAAAAATCGACGCGAGTTCCTCGGAGCCTCCGCGCTCGTTGTATCGGCCACAGCAATAGGACTTTCAGCGATGACCAACGCCCCGGCGTCCGCAGCGGATCACAAGCAGAATCCGTTCACCCTGGTCTATGACGGCGCGATCACGAAGAACGAGCCGGGCAAGGTCAACATCCACCCGGTCACCTACAAGCTCAACGGCCTGGACATCGTCGCCAATGTCTACACTCCGGCGAACTACACGCCGCAGCAGAAATATCCTGCGATCGTCGTGGCGCACCCGAACGGCGGCGTGAAGGAGCAGGTCGCCGGCCTGTAGGCCCAGCATCTCGCCGAGCAAGGCTACATAACGATCGCGGCGGATGCGGCATACCAGGGCGGGAGCGGCGGCCAGCCCCGCAGCATGGACAAGCCTCAGTTCCGCACCGAGGACATCCACGGCATGGCGGACTTCATCACCCGCTATGCGGGCGTCGGCACCGCGCGCCTGGGCCTGCTCGGGATCTGCGGCGGCGGGGGCTACGCGCTGGCGGCCGCGAAGGTCGACAAGCGCTTCAAGTCGATCGCGACGCTGAGCATGTTCAACTCCGGTCGCGTTCGCCGCAACGGGTATGTGGACTCGCAGCTCGCGACAATCCAGCAGCGCCTGCAGCAGGCGTCGGCCGCCCGCGCCCAGGAGGTGGCGGGCGGAGCAGTTCTGTATGCCGGCGACGCCAATCTGACGGACGCGCAGATCGCCGCACTTCCGTTCGATCTGTATCGGCAGGGTTACGAGTACTACTGGAAGACGCACGCGCATCCCGGCTCGACCTTCAAGTACACCATGAGCAGCTTGCTGGACCTGATGCGCTGGGATGCCACCGATCAGATCGATCTGATCGACACGCCGCTGCTGATGATCGCCGGAAGCAAGGCCGACAGCCTCTACATGACCGAGGATGCGTTCGCCAAGGCCACCGGCACGAAGACCAAAGAGCTGTTCAAGATCGACGGCGCGACCCACATCGAGACCTACTGGGTCCCCAAATACGTCGATGCCGCGATGGGCAAGCTGAAGACCTTCTTCGGCCAGCATCTCGCGTCCGCCTGAAGGTTTTGTCCGCTTTCGCCTTCGGCCAGGGAACGGGCGCTCGGTGCCCATTCCCGCCCCCGACACGAGGAACACAGCCGTGAAGCAAAGCGCCAGACGTCTCGTCCTCGCCGCCGCCATCCTGGCGGGCGGCGGCATCGCCACCATGGCCCACGCCCAGGCGCCGACCGCGCCGAACCCCGGCGCCGCCCCGCCGCCGTCCCGGGCGCAGCAGCTGATGGGGACCGTCGCGCCAAAACTCGCGGAGCTGACCGACGAGGTGCTCTACGGCGACATCTGGAAGCGCCCGCAGCTGTCCCCGCGCGACCGCAGCCTGATCACCGTCGCGGCGCTGATCGCAATGAACCGGCCCGATCAGCTCCGCTCCCACCTGGCGCTCGCCCGCCAGAACGGCGTCACCGAGGAGGAGCTGGTCGAGACCATCACGCATCTCGCCTTCTATGCCGGCTGGCCGAACGCGGTGTCTGCGGTCGCGATCGCCAAGGACGTCTTTCAGAAGAAATGACATGAACCCTCTCGCCGCGAAGATCCTTCCCATGGTCCTTTCCATCGCGCTGTGTGCGTCGGCCGCAGACGCCAAGGCTGATCCGATGATCACTGTCATGCCGGCCGGATCACAGCCGTCCACCGCTGGCGCCGCCGGCAACTTCACCGGCTCGGTTCGCGTCGACCAGCGTTTCCAGGCCACCGCGCCCGCCCGCGTCGGCGGCGGCGTCGTGACCTTCGAGCCCGGCGCGCGCACGGCTTGGCACACGCACCCTCTCGGGCAGACCCTGATCGTCACCGCCGGTGTCGGTCGGGTGCAGCAATGGGGCGGCCCGGTTCAGGACATCCGGCCCGGTGACGTCGTGTGGATCCCGCCCGGGATCAAGCACTGGCACGGCGCGACCGCGACCAATGGCATGTCGCACATCGCGATCGCCGAAGCGCTCGACGGCAAGTCGGTCGAGTGGATGGAGCAGGTCACCGACGAGCAGTACCGGCGCTGACGCGCCCGGCGCAGCCGCCCCCACGCGCACGGAAGCGATGCCGGCTCGCGATGCTATCGCGACTGGACGCCATCCAAGGAGGCATGCCGCAGCTCGACCGCCTTCAGATCGTCGAGCACCCGGCGCGGCTCCCGATCGAGTGGCATGTTCGCAGCGTCGGAAACGGCATCGACGGTGCTGGGCCTATCGGGGTCCAGGTCAGCGAACAGCCGGTCGAGGTCCGCCTGCTGCGGTCCCTTCTCCGAGACGAACTCGAAGGTTTTGCCCACGGCGGCCGGCGACGTCAGGCTGCGCACCAGTACCTCCGCGAGCTGGCCTCTGGCGATGACTCCGTCGCGCGGCGTGCCAGACTGCCGTTTGTCCCCCTGCAGGAAAACGAGCCGCCGCTGGTCGGGCTCGTTGTAGTCGAACCAGCCGGGCCGAACGATCGTGTAGGGAAGCCCGCTCGCCCGGACCAATCGCTCCGCCCGCCGCTTCCAGTCGTGCGTGCCCTTGCGGTCGGTGACGCCGATCGCGGTCATCAATGCGATGCGCGTTTTGCGGTGTTCCAGCGCGGCGAGCACGTTGCGCACGCCGCCGTAATCGACGGCCTCGGCGGCGGCGGCGGTCCAGCCGTGGGAGCCGTGCGTGAACACGATGGCGTCGATGCCATCCACGGCGGCCAGGAGCGTGTTCGGCCGGGTCAGGTCACCCGCGGCCACCTCGACACCATCCGGGAAGCGGTGTTCCGCAGGATTGCGGACCAACGCGCGGACGCGGTGCCCGCGACGGAGCGCGTCCTCGACGACGTGGCGGCCGATGCTTCCAGTCGCGCCGACGGCGAGGACGGAGATCCGAGGATCGCTCACGGCATGTCTCCTGGTGCTGGTGTGGACGGACTTTCCCAATGCCGCAAACCTCGACGTCATGGTTGGCAGCCGACGGACGACCGGTCGGCCTCTCCCTGTGCTGCTCAGCGCCCGGTCGTCTCCAGGAAGGCTTCGGGCAGGCGCTCGCCCTCGAGCTTCAGCTTCGACAACGCCTCGTCGATCGTCCGAAGATCGTCTGGGGTGAGCACGAGGTCGACGGCGCCGAGATTCTCCTCCAGGCGATGCAGCTTGGTGGTGCGCGGAATCGGCACGATCCACGGCTTCTGCGCCAGCAGCCAGGCGAGCGCGACCTGTGCCGGTGTCGCCCCCTTGGGGACCGCGACCGTCTTGACGATGTTCACCAGCGCCATGTTCGCCTTGCGGGCCTCTGCCGAGAACCGCGGAACGATGTTGCGGAAGTCGGAAGGATCAAAGGTCGTGGTCTCGTCGATCTTGCCGGTGAGGAAGCCGGCACCGAGCGGGCTGAACGGCACGAAGCCGATGCCGAGTTCCTCCAGCACCGCCAACGTCCCGGCCTCCGGCCCGCGATAGAACAGCGAATACTCGCTCTGCACCGCAGTCACCGGCTGGACGGCATGGGCACGGCGGATGGTCTCGACGCCTGCCTCGGACAGGCCGAAATGCTTCACCTTGCCTTCTGCAATCAGCGCTTTGACCGTGCCGGCGACATCCTCGATCGGCACCGCGGGGTCGACGCGATGCTGGTAGAGGATGTCGATGCGATCGGTCTTCAGGCGCCTGAGCGCCGCCTCGACGACCTCCCGGATGTGCTTCGGCCGGCTGTCGAGGCCCAGTCCGCGTTCCCCGGTCGGGGAGATGTCGAAGCCGAACTTGGTGGCGATCACCACTTGGTCGCGGATCGGGGCAAGTGCCTCGCCGACGAGCTCCTCGTTGAGAAACGGGCCATACGCTTCTGCGGTGTCGAACAAGGTCAGGCCGCGGTCGTGAGCGGCGCGGATCAGCCTGATCATCTCGGCCTTGTCGGACGCCGGGCCGTAGGCGGAGGTCATGCTCATGCAGCCGAGGCCGAGCGCCGAGACCTCGAGCGTGTCGCCGAGCTTTCGTGTCTTCATTGTCGATCTCCAGTCGTTGTTGGAACGGCGCAACCCAGTCGGCCGGTCGCGCCTTCAGGGCGCCACCTGCCGCACCGTCCGTTTTTTAGCTCGGAAAGTCGGTGGCGACGCTGGTCGCTTTCCAGGCATCGATCTCGCGGCGCTGGTCATCGACCTCGGCGCCGACGATCCGGACGGCATCGCTGCCGAGCAGCAGCCGGACAGGCAGGGCCGAGCCGGCGACCAGCGCGATGATGGCCTGCGCCGCGCGGGCCGGGTCGCCGGGCTGCGTGCCGTGCGTCTTGTCGTTCTCTTTCCGCCGGGGTCCGGCGGTGTCGCGATAGTCGGCGATCTCCGCCTTCGCCTGCTGCAAGGAGCGCCCGGCGAACTCTGTTCGGAACGCGCCCGGCTCGATGATCGTCACCCGGATGCCGAGCGGCCCGACTTCCTTGCGCAATGCGTCGGACATCCCTTCGAGAGCGAACTTCGTGGCCGAGTAGTAGCCGGAGCCGGGCGCGGCCAGCCGGCCGGCGATGGACGAGACGTTCAGGATTGTGCCGCTTCGACGCTCCCGCATTCCTGGCAGGACCGCCTTGATCATGGCGACGGCACCGAAGAAGTTCGCGGCGAAGAGGTCGTTCACCTCCCGCTCGTCGCCTTCCTCGACCGCGGCGCGGTAGCCGTGGCCGGCGTTGTTGACCAGCACGTCCACGCCTCCGAACCGATCCTTCGCGGCTGCGACCGCCCGCGCCACCTGATCCGGCTTCGTCACGTCGAGCGCGACCGCGAGCGCCGTGTCCGGATGCGCGGTGACCAGCGCCTGCAGGGCAGCGGGGTCACGGGCCGTGACGACGGCGTTGAAGCCGGCGTCGAGCACCCCTTCGGCGAGACTTCGGCCGAGGCCGCTCGAGCATCCGGTGATGAGCCAAGTCGTCATATGTGTCTCTCCTCGCGCTTGACCGGCCCGAGCGGGCTGAAGACGAGCGGGACTGCGATTGCCCCGCCGGATCGCCGACGGCTCCGGCGCGAACGCCGAGCCGGGGCCTTCTCCAGGCGATGCTTCGTGGTGCCGGCAACGGACCCGAACCAGGGCGTCCGTGCGCGCAGCCAAAGGCGCGTCGATATGCGACGGCCGCTGATCGCGCGAGCGACTTGGTCCAGGATCCTCTGTCGAGAGATGATTTAGCGCATGCACGGTCCTGCGATTAGGCGCTACAATCCGGTTGCCGTCATAAGTCAAGGTAATGAATGTCGCAGGAGAACTTCAACGATCTCGCTGCCTTCGCCATGGTCGCCAAGGAGCGCAGCTTTACGCGGGCGGCGGCGAAGATCGGCGTGTCGCAGTCCGCGCTCAGCCAGACGGTGAAGAACCTCGAGGAGCGGCTCGGCCTGCGTCTGCTCACGCGCACGACGCGCAGCGTCTCTCTGACGGAGGCCGGCGAGCGGCTGCTGCAGACCGTCGCGCCGCGGTTCGAGGAGATCGAGACCGAGATCGCGGCGCTGAGCGCGTTGCGCGACAAGCCTGCCGGCACGGTCCGCATCACGGCAGGAGAGCATTCGGCGATCTCCGTCCTGCAGCCGGCCTTGACGCGGTTCCTGCCGGACTATCCCGACATCAATGTCGAGATCATCGTCGACTACGGCCTGACCGACATCGTCGCCGAGGGCTACGATGCCGGCGTCCGCCTCGGGGAGCAGGTCGCCAAGGACATGATCGCGGTGCGCATCGGGCCGCAGATGCGGATGGCAGTCGTCGGCTCGCCGGCCTATTTCGCGCGGCATCCGCCCCCGCAGACCCCTCAGGACCTGGCCGCGCACAACTGCATCAACGTCCGGCTCCCGACCTATGGCGGCCTGTTCGCCTGGGATTTGGAGAAGGACGGGCGTGAGGTCCGGGTGCGTGGAGAGGGCCAGCTCGTCTTCAACAATCTCGGCCTGAGGGTGCAGTCGGCCCTGGACGGGCTCGGCCTGGCCTACATCCCCGACGACACCGTGCTGCCCCATGTCTCGGCCGGCCGCCTGGTGCGGGTCCTGGAGGACTGGTGCCCGTATTTTCCCGGCTATCACCTCTATTATCCGAGCCGGCGGCACTCGTCGCCGGCCTTGGCCCTGCTCGTGGGGCTTCTCCGCTACCACGGCGACTGAAGAGGCCCGAGGTCCGACGGATCAGGCCGGGCCCGCGCCCTTCGGGCGGGCCGTCAGGAGCAGCCGCGCGCAGAGGACGCTGCCGACGCCGAAGACGGCGATCACCCAGCCCATCGGCCGGGGCGTGCCGTCCGCGAAGGCGCCGACCAGCCCGGAGCCGAGAATCCCGCTGCCGTACTGCATCGCGCCGACCAGAGCCGAGACGGCGCCCGCCTGCTTGGGATAGTCGCTGAGCGCCCCGGCGATCGAGTTGGCGACGATCAGGCCGGTCGAGGACGCGAACACGAACAGCGGCACGGCGAGGCCCCACAGGCCGCCCCAATCGGTCGCGGCGGCGAGCGCGACCACGAGGGCCGAGGCAGCCGCCATCACGGTGCCGGCGGTCAGCAGCCGATCGCTGCCATGCCGCGGCAGCAGGCGCACATTGATCATGTTGGCGGCCATGATGCCGACGATGCCGGCGGCGAACAGCAGGCCGTAGAGCTGGGCCGGCAGGCGGTGGTAAGCAATAAAGGCGAAGGGCGAGCCGACGATATAGGCGAACATGCCCGCGTAGAGGCAGCCTCCCGCCCCGGCATAGCCGAGCAGCCGAGGACGGCGCAGCAGCTCACCATAACGGCCGAGCGCGCGACCGAGCGAGTCCCGGCTGCGACGATCGTCCGACAGCGTCTCGGGCAGCGTGATCAGCGCCACGAGTGTCACGAGGCCGACACCGACCAGTGTCCAGAAGATCGCCCGCCACCCGACGAAGACGAGGATCTGCCCGCCGACGATCGGCCCGAGCAGGGGCGCGATCGCCATCACGGTGATGAGCGTCGACAGCATCTGTGCGGCCCGATGGCCGTCGTAGAGGTCGCGCACCATCGCTCGCGACAGCACCACGCCGGCGGACGCTCCGACGGCCTGCACGATGCGCCAGGCGATGATTGACGACACGTCTCCCGCCAGCGCGCAACCGGCGGAGCCGATCACGAACAGCGCGATCCCGATCGCGACCGGCAGCCGGCGTCCATGCCGGTCGCTGACCGGTCCCCAGACGAGCTGACCCAGGCTGAAGCCGACCAGATAGCCAAAGACGGTCCACTCCACCGTGCCGGCGCTGGCGCGAAGCGACAGCCCCATGGCCGGCATCGCCGGCAGATAGAGGTCGGTCGAGATCGACGCGAACCCCATCAGCAGGCTCAGGACGCCGAGCATCCACCAGCCGTGCCGGGCGGCCCCGGCTCGCGCCGGGGCGACCGCGCCGACAGCCTCGACGTCGTCGGCGCGCGGCGCGACGTCGGGGGCGAAACCGTCCGCATCAACGGGAGCAGCCCCCGCGTCCACGTCCTCCGAGCCGTGTTCGAGCATGCGGCTCATCACCCTGGTCCGGCCACGCTCATCGCCCCGTGGTGGCCATCAGTTGCTCGGGGTAACGCTCGCCCTCGATGGCGATGTCGGCCAAGGCCCGCTCGACCGCGGCGAGATCGCCCGCGGCCAGCACGACATCGGCGGCGCCGAGGTTCTCCTCCAGGCGATGGAGCTTCGTGGTGCCGGGGATGGGGACGATCCAGGGCTTTTGCGCCAGCAGCCAAGCGAGTGCGATCTGGGCCGGCGTTGCGTTCTTGTCGCCGGCGATGCGCTTCAAGAGATCCACCAGCGTCTGATTCTTTTCCAACGCCTCCGGCGTGAAGCGGGGCAGGATCTTGCGAAAGTCGTTCTCGCCGATCTCGGTATCCTTGCTGAACGTGCCAGTGAGAAAGCCCTTGCCGAGCGGGCTGTAGGGCACCAGGCCGATCCCCAGCTCCTCGCACGCTGCGAAGATGCCGTTGGTCTCGGGGCCGCGCGTCCACAGCGAGTACTCGTTCTGGATCGCGGTGACCGGCTGGACCGCATGGGCACGGCGGACCGTCTGTGCGCCCGGCTCGGACAGGCCGAAATGCTTCACCTTGCCGGCCGCGATCAGCTCCTTGACGGCGCCCGCGACATCCTCGATCGGCACGTTGGTGTCGACGCGGTGCTGGTAGAACAGATCGATCACGTCGACGCCGAGTCGCTTCAGCGAGGCGTCGCACACCGCGCGGATGTGCTCGGGCCGGCTGTTCATGCCGGCCATCTTGCCATCCTCGATGTCGAAGCCGAATTTTGTGGCGATCACCACCCGGTCGCGGACGGGCGCCAGCGCCGCACCGACGATCTCCTCGTTGGTGAACGGGCCGTAGACCTCGGCGGTGTCGAAGAACGTCACCCCTCGCTCCACCGCGGCGCGAATCAGCGCGATGGCGTCGGCCTTGCTCAAGGGATGACTGTAGCCGAAATTCAGGCCCATGCAGCCGAAGCCGATGGCCGAGACCTCGAGGTCCGACTTGCCGAGTACACGCTTTCGCATCACTGATCCTCACTGGTGCGACGTTTGTTGGTGACGCTCGGCCGTCGCGTTGACCGGGACAATAAGCCGACGGCCGATCATCGATTAGCCGCTATGATCCGCTTGCGGTCATCACGTCATCTAATGAATGGGCCGGCGCCGGCAGGCTGTGGCCATTGCCTCGCAGATCGCGCTCGCTGACGCATTCATGAGCGGCGCTTATCACGGCATGCTGGTTCCTGCATGATCAGGATCATCTCGCAAACCCAAGGAGTTCCGACGGCCGGCGGTGGTCGTCGCCACGATCCTGCCGCGTTTCACGTCAGGGCCGCGGAACCAAACGCCGGCTCGGGCGCTCCATCGGTTGAGCTTGCTTCGACTTCTTCGGCCTCCTCTTCAGCCCGACGGACGACCGAGATGGACATGCCTGGCGACTTGAATCTGTCACGCCGTAATTTGCTGGCCGGAACGGCCGCAGCGGCGCTCGTCGGCGGCACGCGGCTGCGGCGCAAGGACTCTCTGCCGATACCGCGACACGATCGGCCGTCAGCGAGGGCCGAAACGATCCGCCGCCACCAGCTGGTATCAACCACGCATAGAAGTGGCCCTGCACGGTCGAGCGCGGCGGGAAGTCTCCCGGCAGCGCCCGCCACCGGCAGCCCGTGGACAGCACGTAGAGGATCGCCTCGACGAACCCGGCGCAAATCGGTCGTTGCGGGCGACCCATCCGGCGGCGGGGCGGCAGTCGATGCGCGATCAGCGCCCACTCCGCATCGGTCAGATTGCTTGCGAAGTGCAGCCCGTTGCGTCGATACTGGGCGCGAGTGATTTCGGTCCCAGGCATCGTGCTCTCCATCGAATCTTTGCAAATGCGACGGAATCACAGCCCTCCGAAATCACTCACTCAATTTCCGGTCAGGCTCTGAGGATCGGCCAGGATGGCGTTGATCTGCGTGTTGAGCTTGTCGATGACCTCGTCCGGTGTGCCCTTGGGGGGTCCGATGCCGAAGAAGGCGCCCGCCTCGTAGCCTGGCACGGTCGCGGCGATGGTCGGCACCTCCGGCAGCACGTCGACGGATTGCGCGGAGATGACGGCCAGCGCGCGCAGCTTGCCGGCGCGAATGTGCTCGATTGAGGCGGGCAGGGTGTCAAACATGACGTCGACCTGGCCGCCGATCAGATCCTGCACCGCCGGGCCGTTGCCGCGATAGGGCATGTGGGTGAGCTTCACGCCCGTCATGCTCATGAACAGCTCGCCGGAAAGATGGGGCGAGGTGCCGATGCCGGCCGATGCCATGTTGACCTTGCCGGGGTTGGCCTTGGCGTACGCGATGAACTCGGCCACCGTCTTGGCCGGGAACGAGGGCGTGACCTCCATGACGTTGGGCACCCGCATGACGCCGCCGACCGGCGCCATGTCGGCGATGAAGTTGAACGGCAGCTTCTCGTAAAGCAACGCGTTGATGGCATTGGCGGGGTTGACGAAGAAGAGCGTGTAGCCGTCGGGCGCCGAGCGGATCGCCGCCTCGGTGCCGATATTGCCGCCGCCGCCCGTCTTGTTCTCGATCACCAACTGCTTGCCGAGACGCTCGCCGCGCCACTGGCCCATCAAGCGCGCCAGGATGTCATTCGCCCCGCCCGCCGCGTAGGCGAGGCCTGCGGATCGACGTCGTTCAGGCGGGCGGTCTGGATCAGGGTGTACATCAGCGCTGCGCGTTCGCCACCGCAGTCGGAGCCGGCGAACAGCCACGACTTCCGGCCGAGTGCGATGCCGCGCAGGGAGCGGCGAGACCGCTGTCGCAACAATATCGACAGCAGCATCCCAGTGCGTCGGATCGTCGGTCGCTTCGACCAGTCGCCCCTCTGTTGCCGAGCCGCACGCGTCATCCAGATTCCGATGACCCGCACCCTTCCGACACTTCTCCCATAGGGCTCTCGACGCCCGCGGCTTCGCTCAATCCGGCTTCAATGAGGTCGCACTCCGGCCCTCCCGCAGGGCTCCTCCGTGCATCGCGACCTCACAGAAGCCTCCAAGTTCCAGGGAGTGGCCGATTGTGATTCGCTTGGCGCGGGAGGATTCCCGCCATGGCGACAGCGGTTGCTCTGCGGACGGATTTCTCGGCGGCCGACCTGCGGCGGCTGGCGGCGGCATCGAAGAACGCCAACCAGAGCCGACGGCTGTTGTCGCTGGCGGCGGTTCCGGACGGCATGTACCGGACCGAGGCGGCCTGGATCGGCGGCATGGACCGGCAGACGTTGCGCGACTGGGTGCACCGGTTCAACACGCACGGCCCGGACGGGCTTCTGGACATGCCGTCGCCAGGTCCGAGCACCCGGTTGACCGCCGCCCAGCTCGCCGAGCTGGCGCAGATCGTCGAGACTGGTCCGGCCCCGGCCGTGCACGGCGTGGTGCGCTGGCGGCGGGTCGACCTCCAGCGGCTCGTCGCCGAGTTTCGGGGTCGCGTATCACGAGCGGACGATCGGCAAGATCCTCGACACGCTCGGCTTCTCCCACATCAGCGCGCGGCCGCGTCATCCGGCGCAGGACGCCGGAACGATCACGGCGTTCAAAAAAACTTCGCGACGACGCTGAGCGCCCATCTCGCCGACGTCGCCGACCGCAAGCCGATCGAGATCTGGTTCCAGGACGAGGCGCGCATCGGCCAGAAGAACGGCATCGTGCGCATGTGGGCGCGGCGTGGAACGCGGCCGCGGCAACCCACCGATCAGCGCTACGAGAACGCTCGGCTGTTCGGCGCCATCTGCCCGGCGCGTGGCACCGGTGCCGCGGTGGCCATGCGGGCGGCCGACACCGACGCCATGCAGGTCCACCTCGACGAGATCGCCCGCACCGTCGCCGCAGGCGCTCACGCCGTCCTGCTGCTCGACCGTGCCGGCTGGCACACCACGCCAGCCCTCAGGGTGCCGAAGAACGTGACCTTGCTGTTCCTGCCGTCGCGCTCGCCCGAGCTCAACCCGGTCGAGAACGTCTGGCAGTACCTGCGCGGCAACTGGCTCCAACCGCGTCTTCTACACATACGACGAGATCATCGACGCCGCCTGCGACGCCTGGCGCCGCCTCGTCGCACAGCCCGAGACCATCACGTCCATGGGAATGTGAGAATGGGCTCACATCGGTCAGACATGAAGGCCGTTAGTATAATATCACTGACGGACGACTATCGACTCCGTGTTTCTCACAACAAAGTGCCGGGCGAGCTGCGGATGCTGTTCACGAAGCAGATGGACCGCATCCATCTTCCCCGAGATCGGGCACTATGCCTCACCCAGCTTACGTCGCGCGGCACCGCGAGGCATTCAGCTCAAATTAGAGCGTTTTTCGTTGGGGCTGAATCGCAGGGGATTCCCTGGGCGGATGGGCTGGGAGAGTCTGTCGACATTGATTCGTCGGGGAAGAGGCGATCGATGTCACGAGTTTATTCGACTGACCTGCGCGCACGGGTGATCGAGGCCGTCGCAGCGGGAGCGTCACGCCGGGAGGCCGCGGAGCGCTTCGATGTGAGCGTCAGCTCGGCGGTACGGTGGCTGCAACGCTGGCGCGACGAGGGCAGTGCGCGCGCCAAGCCCTCCGGAGGGAGCCGATCGCCCCTGGAGAAGCACGCGGACTGGCTGCTGGGCTTGATCGCCGAGCAACCCGACCTGACTCTCGAGGAGATCGTGTCGGAACTTCGGAAGCGGCGGCTGCCGGGCAGCGTCAGCACGGTGTGGCGGCTGCTCGATCGGCACGGCATCACGTCAAAAAAAACGCTGCACGCCGCCGAGCAGCATCGGCCTGATGTCGCGGGCGCCCGTCGTCGCTGGATGCGCGAGCAGGGTCTGCTCGATCCCGCCCGACTGGTTTTCATCGACGAGACCGCGGTCACGACCAGCATGGTTAGGCTGCGGGGCCGCAGCCCGCGCGGCGAGCGCCTGCTCGCCTTCGCCCCGCACGGGCACTGGAAGACCATCACGCTGGTGGCCGGGCTGCGGCGACGCGGCATGGTGGCGCCCTGCGTGATCGACGGAGCGATGAACGGCGAAACCTTCCTGGCCTATGTCGAGCAGTGCCTGGTCCCCACGCTGCGGCGCGGCGACACCGTGATCATGGACAATCTTCCGACCCACAAGGTGCGCGGCGTCGCCGACGCCATCGAATCCGTCGGTGCGACCTTGCGCTACCTGCCGCAGTACTCCCCGGACCTCAATCCGATCGAGCAGGTCTTCAGCAAGATCAAAGCTCTGCTGAGGAAGGCAGCGGAGCGAACCGTGCCAGGCCTCCAGCGTCGGATCAGAACCATCCTGCGCACCGTCCACCCACGCGAGTGCAGGAATTTCATCCGGCACGCTGGCTATGAACCAAGATGAGCGAAAAACGGTCTAGGACACCAACGCGACGACGATGATGCCGTCGCTCTAAGCGGCCAGGTGTTCTTGCCAGTCGGTCGCCTCGTCGACCTTGCCGGCAGCCGTGCGGAGGAAGCGCGCGAGCGCCGCCTTCCGGGAATCCCGATCGAGGGCATAGGCGGTCTGCTTGAACTCCGTCCCGTCGAGCAGGCCCTGGATGTAGCCCGAGATGATGTCCGCAGCCATGATGAGCGCTGTGTCGAGCGTGTGGATGTATTTGCTCGTAACCGAACCCTTCGCATGTCCGACCAAGGCGGCGATCGTCACTTCGGTGAAGCCAAGGTCGTTGGCGATGCTGGCGAAGCTGTGACGCAGGACATGGGGCGTCACGTCCGACAGAGGAGAGTCCGCGAAGATCTGTTCCCAATTGTTGGGGAAGCTGCCGAAGGCGCCGTCCTCCGTCCGCGGGCCTGGGAACACGTAAGTGCCGGTGCAGTGCTTCTTCCGCTCCTCAAGATACTCGACTACAGGCAAACCGATCGGACGGGTGGACGCCCCTTCCTTGCTATCGGCCAAGCGAATGCAACTGGAATCCGTATCCGCCTCCGTCCACATCAGCCTGATCATCTCGGTGCGGCGGCAGCCGGTCAGGGCGATCTGGCGGATGATGTCCACGGTCATCGCGTATTTCTCATTCTCGGCGGCTTTCCTGAGCATCTCGCCGAGGATGCGATATTCTGCCTCGGTGAGCCGACGGTCGCGCACACGATCCTTCGGTTTGCGGAGGCCATGGGCAGGGTTGTGCTCAATGATACCGGCCTCGACAGCATAGGTGAGGATGCCGCCGAGCAACCCGACCGTTCGGGTCGCCGTTCCGGCCCCGCCGCGGACAATGGCCTTGCCGCGCGGCTTTTTCGTCTTGACAGACATCCGCGTCTTCCCAGCCATGATGTCCTTCAGGACCTTGTTGATGTCGGCTTTGGTAAGATCCTTCACCCTTCGCGTGCCGATCAGCGGAATGATATGTCGGTGGATGCGGCCGGTGTCGGTGGTGACGGTCGTCCGCTTCTTCGGACGTCCTCCTTTTCCTAGGATTAGACCGGCCTCGAGATCGGCGATGTAGAGGGTACATAGTTCTTTGACGGTGATGGCCTTGTGGTCGAGCTGTCGCTCTTCGGCTGGATTCTCGCCCTTAGCGACACGACCGAACTGAACCTTCGCCTCCTGACGGGCCGTATCCGGGGTCCAGACGCCGTGGAGGCCGATCGTGTAGCGACGCGAGCGACCGCTCGCGCGATATTGGATGACGTAGCTCCGCTTGCCGGACGTGAAGACGCGGAGACCGAAGCCTGGTAGTTCGTCATCCCAGACGACATAGTCCTTCTCCCGGGTCTCGGCGGCGTCGACGACTCTCTTGGTGATCTTAGTCATGACGTTCTCTCCGATCCGCGCCGACCTCTCGCGTAAGCACCACGTAAGCACGCGGGCGGAAATCGCAGCGCAGTTTCGGATAAGAACGTGATGCTCGATTCTTGAAAAAGATAGCGAGTTCAAATGGGTAGCGTTCCATAGCGTGCCCTATCGCGTTTTTCGGATGGGCAGCTTAAATTGCTCCGAAGGCAAAGGTCACACGTTCGAATCGTGTCGGGCGCGCCACTTCGGTACAAGGCTGGGAACGGTACAAGGCCGGGAACGCCGAAACCCGCCGTTTTCCGCTCGAGACGGCGACCAGCCTGCACAGCAGCTGGCTTTTCGAGCCCGTGATCCGAACGTCCTTCGCGGCGCCCTCGACGCGCTGGGCGAACGCGCGGAGGTGGTCGCGGCGGTAGCCGCCGTTTTCGGTGTGCATACGCTCGCGGGCCGGCCTGGCGAAGGTCGCGACCGCCGGCGGGGTGACAGGCCCCGCACGGGCAGCGGCTTCCGCGGCCGGCTCCCCGTCGAGGCGAGCCTGGTCGCGGACGCGAGGGCGGGGCGACGATCATCACACCGGCAATCGTCTTGCCTGTGCCGATCACGAGATGTGGTCATGGCGAGCTCGGCACCGCAAGGCGGCCTGTTCCCGACCGGCTCGGCGCACGAGGCGGACGGGTGGATCGTTCAGCTGTACGCGGCCCGACCAGCAAGGCAAGGATGATCGTGCTGCATTGACCGGTCGTCTGGCGGATGTTCACGCACGTGACGACCGGCGCGCGTTGCTGCGACGACCGGCTCAGGATCGTCCTCGATTGCGAATCCACTTCTCCACCGAGATCACCGGCAAGATGATCGTACCGGCCGCCGCGCTGACCAGAAGCGACTCGGCCGGCAGCGGGAAGGTGGAGAAGACCGCCTGCAGAGGTGGGGCGTAGATGAACAGCGCCTGCAGGGCGAGGATGGCGCCGATGCCGACGAACACCGTCTTGTTGCTGAAGACGCCGATCCTGAAGACGGAGTCCTTCAGCGAGCGGCAGCTCAGCATGTAGAAGACCTGGAACATGATCACCGTGGTCACGGCCATCGTCTGCGCCTCGCTCACGATCTGCGCCTCGGTCAGGCCGGTGGTCACGCGGGCGGCCATCTCCAGCTCGTATCTCCAGAGGAAGAGGCCCACGGCCGCGGCGCTCATGAGCGCGGCGGCCAGAATCGTGCGGACCACCAGGAACCTGTTGAGCACCGGCTCCTTCGGGTCCCGCGGCGGGCGACTCATGACGTCCGGCTCCTTCGCCTCGAAGGCGAGCGGCAGGGCGAGGGCCACGGCGGCGACCAGATTGATCCAGAGCAGCTGCGTCGGCAGCATCGGCAGCAGCAGGTCCTTCACCACCTGCCCGTCCACCGTCCTGTCCACCAGCGGGAAGAACGCGACCGCAAAGATCAGGATCAGCGCGAGGCCGAGATTGGTGGGCAGCACGAACGCCAGCGACTTGATGAGGTTGTCGTAGACTCGGCGGCCCTCTTCCACGGCCGCGGCGATGGAGGTGAAGTTGTCGTCCGTGAGCACGATGTCGGCGGCCTCCTTGGAGACCGAGGTGCCGGTGATGCCCATCGCCACGCCGATGTTCGCCTGTTTCAGCGCGGGCGCGTCGTTCACCCCGTCGCCGGTCATGGCCGTCACCTGACCGTCGTCCTGCAGGGCCCGCACGAGCTTCAACTTGTGCTCGGGAGCGACACGGGCGAAGACGTTGTGCTTTTTCACGATGTCGCGCATGGCGGTGGCGTCCATCGCGGCGAGCTGGGCGCCGGTCACGGCCTCGGCACCGGACTCGGCGATACCCAGCTGCTCGCCGATGGCCCGAGCGGTGCCCTTGTGGTCGCCGGTGATCATCTTGACCGTGATGCCGGCCCGGTGGCAGACCCGAATGGCGTCGATCACCTCGGTGCGCGGCGGATCGATCATGGCCTGCAGGCCGACGAACGCGAAATCGTGCGCACAATCGTCCATGGTCAGCTCGGCACGCTCGCTCCGCTTCTCGGCGAATCCGAGCACACGCATGCCCGCGTTCGCGAACGCCTCCACCTGATGGATCACCGCGTCGTGGTCCACGTTGCCGCAGCGCCTCAGCACGACCTCGGGCGCGCCCTTGAGAATGATCTTCCTACCCTCGGCGCCCCAGTCGTGGAGCGTGGCCATGAACTGGTTGGCGCTCTCGAACGGAATGGTGTCGAGGCGAGCGTGGCGCTCGCGGGCGTGCGCGGTGCGGATGCCGAGCTTCTCGCCAGCGGTCACGAGTGCACCTTCGGTCGGGTCGCCGGTGATCCCCCAGCGACCGTCCGTCTGCTCCAGGGTGGCGTCGCAGCACAGGACGCCGGCCAGCAACAGGGCGCGGACCTCGTCGGGCGCGGCGGAGAGGTGGCCGCCATCCTTCGAAAGGCGTCCGACGGGCTCGTAGCCCACCCCCTCCACCCGGTACACGCCCGATCCCGGCAGATGGAGCGCCTGCACCGTCATCTCGTTGCGCGTGAGGGTGCCGGTCTTGTCCGAGCAGATCACGGTGGTGCTGCCGAGCGTCTCCACGGAGGGGAGCTTGCGGACCACGGCGCGGCGGGCGGCCATGCGCTGCACGCCGATGGCGAGGGCGATGGTCACGATGGCGGGCAAGCCCTCGGGAATGGCGCCCACGGCCAACGTGATGGCGAAGATGACGGACTCGCGCAGACCGGTCAGCACGTCGACGCCGCCTTCCAGCACCGCCCGGGCCGTGCCCACGAAAAGGATCACCACCGAAATCGCCGCGATCGCGGCGGTGAGCACGACGCCGATCTTGTGCAGGGCGATGCTGAGCGGGGTCGCCATCGCGGTGGTCTCACCGAGCATCGTGTTGATGCGGCCGAGCTCGGTGCCGTTGCCGGTGGTGGTCACCACGCCCAGGCCCGTCCCGTAGGTCACCAGCGAGCCGCTGAAGGCCATGCTCGTGCGGTCGCCCAGGCCGGCGTTCTCGGCCGCCGGCTCGGTCGTCTTCTCCACCGGCACCGACTCGCCGGTCAGCGCCGCCTCCTCGATCTGCAGCGTCCGCAATTGAAAGAGGCGCATGTCGGCGGGCACCTTGTCGCCGCTCTGCAGGAACACCACGTCGCCGGGCACCAGCTCGGCCACCGGCACCTGCGTGCGCTTGCCGTCGCGATGCGCCATGGCGAAATCCGGCACCATCGCGCTGAGGCTCTCGATCGCCTTGCCCGCCTTGTACTCCTGCGCGAAGCCGATCGTCGTGTTGATGATCACCACCGCCAGGATCACGAGGCCGTTCTTGATCCCGTCCACCGGATCCACCAGCATGGCGATCACCGCGCTGCCGATCAGGATCCAGATCAAGGGGTTGTTGATCTGGCCCCAGATCAGCTCCATGACCGAGACGCCGCCGGCCTTGTCCAACACGTTGGGCCCGTGCTGGGCCAGGCGCGTCCTGGCCTCGTCACTGGCCAGTCCGTTCCGAGCCGCGCCCAGCGCCGACAGCACCTCGTCGGGCGTCCGGCTGTGCCACGGGCGTTCGTCCGGCATCTGAGCGGTCGTGTCCAGGGAAAGGACCATTGTTGTGCTCCTCATTTGCGCGAATGCGCCGCCCTTGGCCCGGGCCTCCACATGAGGTCGCGGTGGTCTTGCATCGCCGCGTCCGCGTCGGGCCACGGCGTGCCCCGGCGGGTCCGTCTCCGGACCGTGCTGACGCCGGAATGCCGCACGGGAGCGACTCCCCAGCGCGTCCGGAGTCCGTGCCGGTTGTCGGGACGTCGTTTCAGCTGAGGTTCATTGTCTGCTCCTCTGGATGGAGGGTCAGGTCTGACGTCGTCGTATCCGAGCGAGTGCAGCCTACAGCCGTCCATCACGGGTCGCGACCTCTGCCCGATTCTTCTGCTCCGAGCGCAGCGGCGATGTTGCTCTTCACGATGGCGAGCTGGTGATCGAGCAGGTGCTGCTGCTCCTCCGTCAGACCCTGCACCATCGTATCCCGCGTGCCGCGCACGACCGTGGCCACCTCGGCGATGCGGGGGAGCGCCGCCGGCAGGACGTGGACGCGCCAGACCCGACGGTCCGAGGGCGTCGGCTGCCGCTCGATCCAGCACCCCTGCTCGAGGTGATCGAGCAGGCGCCCGGCGGTCGGCTTCTCGATCTCGAGCTCCTCGGCGATCTCCGACTGCGTCCGTCCGTCCTGCTGCCCCAGAACGGCGAGCACGGCCCATTGCGCCTTGGTCAGCCCGAACGGCTGCAGGCGCCGGTCCAGGAGCTTGCGGTGCAGGCGCGCGGTCTCGGCGAGCAGAAACCCGAGGCCCTTGTCGTTATCGTCGATGATCATGCGTGCAGCTCGTATCGTCCGGCATTGCCGCGGCTGGTCACCTCGGCCGCGGCTCGTCCACGACTATCGACAAGCAGTCAAACAGTAAGCATGCTTATTATAGTCTAGCTGTTGACTTGGATGAGGCGCCGAAACGGCTCCGAGTGCATCGGAGTTATGCTCCGAACAGAAGAAATATACCTCAGCATACTTTATCGCTTTCATTGTCGACACCTGCGGATCGCTGGGTGTATGGATTGTAATTCAACGTATAGTCATCAAGATGGCAAGTCGATATGCTTCATAATGAAAGACGGCAGGGTCTGACCGGTGTTATCTTGCTGATGGCGCGTCGTATACGCCTTGGCGCTGCGATTGAAAGTGTCATGAAGACGGTCTCGTGAAAGCGGCGCTGTCGCGACATCGAGCCGGCGCTCGAGCGCGCGCGGCCTGGTGTCCGCATGGGCCCGCGCACGGACGCTCCGGGGACACGGCCGGCCGGGAGCAAGCATCGGATTCGATCCACCAGAGGTCACGTGATCAGAGGGCACGCCATGCAAGTCCGCCAAGCCAAGCTCGAGCCGGCACCGATCGCCCCGTTCGTCCTGCCTGCCGAGGTCGAGGAGATTTTCGCAGCCGCACCGTCCGTCACCTTCGCCAGCACGGTCCAGGAACTGACGGCGCTCGCCACGCGCGACGCCGTCAACGGCTGGCAGGAGGTCGCCTATGACGTGCCCGGCAAGGGCCGCGTCGTCGAGGCCGAGGTCTGCCGGGCCAAGAACGGCGTCGTCGCCAACTACACCGAGCTCTACATGCGTCGGCGCGACCCGGACTGCATGGTGATCGGCGACCAGCGCCCGACCGACAAGCCGCGCTTCGAGGAGCGCTTCGGCGGCCCGTTCGAGCCGCTGCGCCGGCGCACCATCGAATGGCTGAAGACCCAGCCGCTCGCCGCCTTCGCGTTCCATGCCGGCCGGCCCGGCAAGGGCACCGACGCCCTCGTCGTCGCACCCGACAACGCCGGCTTCTTCGCCCTCGGCCTCGCGCTGCTGCAGGGCATCCTGCACACCGACGAGATCCCCGAGGGTTTCTCGCCGAAAGCCGTGATCTATGTGGCGCCGCCGTTCCGCCACACCGACTTCGACGGCAAGCAGATCGTGGTCCACCGCCGCACCTCCGACGGTCACGAGCTCTACAGCTACAATCTCTATCCGGGCCCGAGCGCCAAGAAAGGCATCTACGGGGTGCTCCTCAATATCGGCGAGCAGGAGCACTGGTTGACGATGCACTGCTCGACCGTGCGGCTGGTGACTCCATACGGCAACAAGCTCGTCATCTCGCACGAGGGCGCGAGCGGCGGCGGCAAGAGCGAGATGCTGGAGCACGTCCACCGCCGCAGTGACGGCCTGCTCCGGCTCGGCCACAACCTCGTCACCCACGAGGAGATCACCGTGCCGCTGCCGCAGGCCTGCGAGCTGCTGCCGGTCACCGACGACATGGCGCTGTGCCACCCCTCGCTCGACAAGGGCCGGGGCAAGCTGACGCTGATGGATGCCGAGAACGCCTGGTTCGTCCGCTGCAACCATCTCGACCACTACGGCACCGACCCGCACCTCGAGAGGCTGTGCATCAGCCCGCCGGAGCCGCTGCTGTTCCTCAACGTGCAGGGCCATCCCGGCGCCACCTGCCTGCTGTGGGAGCACACCGAGGATGCCCCGGGCGTGCCGTGTCCCAACCCGCGTGTCATCATTCCGCGCAACATCATCCCGCGGGTGGTGGAAGGTCCGGTCGACGTCGACATCCGCAGCATGGGCGTGCGCACTCCGCCATGCACCGCGGATCTTCCGACCTATGGGATCATCGGCCTGTTCCATCTTCTGCCGGCCTCGCTCGCCTGGCTGTGGCGGCTGGTCGCCCCGCGCGGCCATGCCAACCCGTCCATCGTGCAGACCGAAGGCATGACGAGCGAGGGCGTCGGCTCCTATTGGCCGTTCGCCACCGGGCGCCGGGTCGACCAGGCCAATCTCCTGCTCAATCAGATCATCGAGACGCCGGAAGTCCGCTACGTGCTGATTCCGAACCAGCACATCGGCGCCTGGGAGGTCGGCTTCATGCCGCAGTGGATCACGCGCGAGTATCTGGCGCGGCGCGGCGGCGCCCACTTCCAGGCCAGCCAGATGAAGCCCTCGCGCTGCGCGCTGCTGGGCTTCACGCCGGGCTCGATCGTGGTCGAGGGCAAGACCATCGGCAGCCAGTTCTTCCGGGTCGAGAAGCAGCCCGAAGTCGGCACCGCTGCCTACGACGTCGGCGCCGAGATCCTCGCTGCGTTCTTTCGCCGCGAGCTCGAACAGTTCCTGGTGCCGGATCTGCTGCCGACCGGGCGCCGGATCATCGAGTGCTGCCTGTCGGGCGGCAGTGCCGCCGACTACCTCGGCGTGCTCGACCTGCCGCTCTTCGACCCCGAGGAGTGAGATGTGGAGCAGTTCGACTACAAGTTCCGCAAGCTCTACCAGCCGGCTTTCGACAAGGTCCCGGCGGAGGCGCGCGCGCGCCTGTTCGGCGTCGATTACGTCCACATGCGCGGCAAGCAGGGCGGCGATCTGTTCGTCACCCGCCACGGCTGGGGCTGTGTCGAGTCGATCCTGCCGGATGCGTGGTTCGTCGACGAGCGGTTCCGCAAGGTCGGGCGCGCGCTCGCCGGCGCCACGGGCGCCGTCTATCGCGTGCCGGTGGCGCACCGGGCGCGATCGGACTTCGCGCTGGTGGTGAAGTTCAGCCGCGCCGCGCAGGACACCAGCATCACCGTGCTCGACGACGGCCTCCATCTCGATCCGCAGGAGAAGGCGCGCGTCGAGGAAGCGGAGTTCCTGTCGCCGTTCGAGGAGTTCGGCAACGTCGCCCGGCTTCGCGCGGCGGCGAGATCGGCGATCCCGACCAAGCATCCGCTGGCGATCTATTCGCCGCCGACGCGCTATCTCGATTGGCAGCTCGGGCGCAACTCCGGCATCGCCTGGCGCATGAACCGGGCCCTCGAGGCGTCGCAGCGCGGCGTGCCGGAGGCGTGCCGCATCCGCTATGACTGGGAGCGGCTCTACATCCTCTTGTACCGCTGGATCGACGGTTTCGACGCCGAAGCGGCGATGACGAGTGGGGCGATCTCGCGCAAGACGATGGAGGCGCTCGGCCAGGAGGCGCGCAACGCGCTGCGCCGGTTCGGCTGGATGGTGTGCGACCACAAGCCCCGTCACGTCATCATCCGCGCGGCCCGCTCCGGCCGCGGAATCCTCGCGCGCGAGCGCCGGATCCGGTGGGCGCTGATCGACTACGAGCTGCTCGTGCTCCGCGAGCCCCTCGGCGCGAGCGTCGCGACGGGAGAACCTGCTCGCCACGTCTCGGGCTGACCGACATGCCATGATCGACACGCCATGACCGACAGATCGACGATGGGCCGATGCGTCACCCGCGAGACGGCACCACCGTGCGCCGGCGCACAGGCAGGCCGCATGGCCTCCCACGTCACGCTGGAATCGGATGCCGCCGATCTCCTGGCGGCGGTGCGGCGCGTGCGCGCCGTGGTGATCGAGCGATCCGCCGGCCTTCTGGCCGGCTGGTCCGCGGCGCTCGATCGCCCCGCCTTCGCCGCCGGCGCCACCAATCTCGCCCATTATCTGGCGCTGCGCAGCCAGGACCTCAGCGCGCTGCAGCCGCGGCTCGCCGCCCTCGGCCTGTCGTCGCTCGGCCGCAGCGAGAGCCGTGTTCTGGAATCGCTCGATGCGGTGGCGGCGACCCTCGCCCGCCTCGCCGGCGCGGACGGCCCGCCGCATCCCGACCGCGCCGCCTTCGGTGCCGGCGCCGCGGCCCTGGCGCGGGAGCAGGCCGCGGTGTTCGGTCCGGACGGGCGCGGACGGTTGACGCGCATCCTGGTGACGCTGCCGGCGCGCGCCGCCGAGGACGCGCCGTTCGTCGCCGACCTCGTCGCCGCGGGCGCCGACTGCGTGCGGATCAACTGCGCCCACGATTCGGCCGCGACCTGGGCGGCGATGATCGCCAATGTCCGGGCCGCGACGGCGGCCGGCGCGGGCGCCTGCCGCGTGCTCATGGACCTCGGCGGGCCGAAGTGCCGGATCGTCGAGATCGCTGCGCCCGGGACCACGCGCCTGCTGCGCGGCGACGTCTTCGCGCTGGTCGACCGCATGCCCCGCACCGCGCCGCGCCGCATCACCGTCCGCTCCAATGTCGACGACCTGGTCAGCCGCTTGCGTCCGGGCTTGCCGCTCTATGTCGACGACGGTCGCATCGGCGCCAGCATCGAGGAGGTCTCGGCCGACCGCGCCCTGATCCGCGTCGAGACCGTCCGCAGCAAGGGCCTGAAGCTGCGCGTCGACAAGGGCTTCAACATCCCCGGCCTCGATCTCGGGCAGCCGGCGATCACCGACAAGGATCTGATCGACCTCGATTTCGTCGCCGGGCACGCGGATATCGTGGGATGCTCCTTCGCCCAGCATCCAGCCGACGTCGCGCTGATGCAGCGCGAGCTGACGTTGCGGCGCGGCGACCGCCCGCCGCAGCCGCTGGTGCTGAAGATCGAGACCCCGCTCGCCGTGCGCAACCTGCCGGAGCTGATCGCGCAAGGCGCCGGTCGTCAGCCTCTGGCCGTGATGATCGCCCGCGGCGACCTCGCCGTCGAGCTCGGCTTCGGCCGGATCGGCGAGGTGCAGGAGCAGATCCTGTGGCTGTGCGAAGCCGCCCATGTGCCGGTGGTGTGGGCGACGCAGGTGCTCGCCGGCCTGGTCGCGGAGGGGGCGCCGAGCCGCGCCGAAGCGACCGACGCCGCCATGGCCCAGCGCGCCGAGTGCGTCATGCTCAACAAGGGCCCCTACCTGGTCGAGGCGGTGCGCTTCCTCGACGACCTGCTGCGCCGCATGGATCGTCACCAGCACAAGAAGACGCCGCAGCTCGCCGCTCTCGACGCCTGGAGTGCCCTGTGGCCGCCGGCGCGCGCAGGCGGGTCGGACAGGGAGGCGACCGACGCCTGACTCGCGCGGGTTGCCGTCAGAGCCCGTCCCGTGTGTGCGTCTCGACCATCGGCGCCGAGGGATGCCGAGCGCTCGGCCGTGAACACATCGGCGCGAGACGCGCGGGGGCGAGAGACGCGCGGCGCTTTCGTCGCTGCGATCGAGCACCTCTCGCCGGTCCGCCGTGCGGTCCCGGATCCGGGGTCGACTTCACCTCAGGCGCAGGCTTCCGGACCGGCCGGGCGGCTCGCCGCGGCGAGGAGGTCGGCTGGCTGGAACGCCGGGCCGAACGTCTCGCCGCACGGACAGGCGGTGGCCTTGAGGCCGGCCGGATCGACGATCGCGATGATGCCGCGCCGGTAGCGGATGATCCCGGCCGTCTGCAGCGTCTGGGCGATCAGCGTGACGGTCGTCCGCCGCAGGCCGAGGAGCTCGGCGACCGTCTCCTGCGTCACCGCGACGGTGTCGCGGCCGGTCGCCTGGGCGGTGCGGGCGAGCCAGCGGGCGAAGCGCTGCTCGGCCGTGTGGGTCGCGTTGCACACGGCGATCTGCTGCGCCTGCGCGAGCAGCCAGGCCGTGCAGGCGGGGGCGATGCGGCCGAGCTCGGGGCAATCCCGCACGGCGGCGTCGAACTCGCGCGCCGGCAGGCTGGCGATCAGGCCGCCGATCCGCACGACCGGGCGTGCCGCCCCGGGGACCAGATCGGCGTCGAAGCCACAGGCGCCTTCGAGCCCGATGGTGCCGACCTCGAGCTGCGCGCCGCTTCCGACCGGGACGACGAGCAAAACCGTGGCGCTCACCGGGAAGTAGATGCGGTCGGACCGGGTCCCGGTCTCCCACAGCACCAAGCCTTCGCGCGCCACCCGGACCCTGACATGCGGGGCGAGACGGTCGCGGGCGACGGTCGACAGGCCGGCGAGAATGCGGTTCCCCGTCGCGTCGTCGATCTGTGCGGGCTGCTGCCGGAACGCGATCCCCGCCACCGAGGCCGTGCCGCTGAAATCGTTGATCATGTTCGCCACTCTCGCGCTCCTCGAGTTGGTCGTCGCCCGAGGGACCGGTGCCGGTGCGAACGGGTTCGCGGGTGGCCCTCGACGTCAATCGCTCAGTCGTGCGGAAGTTCCTCGAGCCGCCGCTTCAGCTCCCCGAGCACGGCCTCGCTCAGCCGGATGGCGTCGCGCTCCCCGTGGCGCGCGAGCTCCATCACGCGCCGGGCGATCAGGCCGCGCGCTCCGACCGCCGAATGTGGGACATGCAGGGACCCGCAGACGCGGTCGATGGCGATCGACATCGCGTCGATCACCTCCGGCTCGAACGCATCGACCTTTCCGAGCGCGACCACTCTGTCCATGACGGCTGCTCCATGCTCGTGCCACGCCCGCCCGGCCACGCGGGCGATCGCGACGATCACGCGGCTCCTCGCCCGGACGCGCCGATCCCGCCGAGGCTCGGGTTGGTCCAGGCCCTGCGAGGTCCGGACGATCCGAACAGCGGATCGTCTGGAAGGCGGACCGGCGCCTGTAGAACGGGACCCCGGCGGCATCCGACGCGAGCGTGTCGATGGTAATTGACCATGCCGGCCCGCCCCGGTGAAAGGCCGGGTTTGTGCAGAATTGTACGCACAGCTCGGATGTGTTGCGCGCGCCGGCACGGTTCGTTTAAACGGGATTCTCACCGGAAGCGGACATCCATCGGCCGGCAGGCGTGCGCGAAGGCACGACGAAAATGAGCGGAGCGCCAGCCATCCTGGTCGTCGACGACGACGAGGCGGTGCGCGAGGTCCTGCGCAAGGGCCTCGAGGCCGAGGGATTCGCGGTGCGCGAGGCGGCCGGCAAGCAGTCGCTGCTCGAGGCCCTCGACGCCGAGCCGATCCGTCTCATCACGCTCGACCTCGGGCTCGGCCGCGACGACGGGCTGTCGCTCGCCAACGAGATCCGGGCGCGCCGGAACCTGCCGATCGTGATGATCACGGCGCGCGGCGAGCCGGTCGACCGGGTCACCGGGCTCGAGCACGGCGCCGACGACTACATCACCAAGCCGTTCCACATCCGCGAGGTGGTGCTGCGCATCCGCACCGTGCTGCGCCACTACACCGGCCTGCAGACCTCCGCGGAGCGGGACGGGCCGACCAATGTCCGGCATCGCTTCGCCGCCGGCGTTCTCGACATGGGCCGGCGCGAGCTGCGCGATCCGGCGGGGTCGGTACTCGAGCTGACCGACACCGAGATCCGCCTGCTCGATCTGTTCCTGCGCTGCCCGAACCGGGTGCTGAGCCGCGACGAGATCTCGCTCGCGATCGTCGGCCGGCGCTGGGAGCCGCTCGACCGTACCGTCGACGGGCACGTGGCGCGGCTGCGGCGCAAGATCGAGCCGCCCGGCGAGGCGCCGACCCTGATCAAGAGCGTGCGCGGGGTCGGCTACGTGTTCACGGGCGACGTCTCGACCGGCTGATCCTGCGCCACGTGAGGCGTCGGGTGGAGCGCCGCCGCGACGGCCCGGGCGAGCCGCGCCATGCTGTAGGGCTTCTCGAGGATCGCCACCCCGGCGGGCGCGCGGCTGTCGTCGCGGCGCGGATCGCCGGGCTCGAACCCGGTGGTCAGCAGCACCGGGATGGTCGGATGCTCGGCCCGCAGCGTCGCCGCGAGATCGTAGCCCGAGGCGCCCGGCATGCTGATGTCGCTGAACACCAGGTCGACCGGCTCGCCGGCGCGGATCTGCGCCAAGGCGTCGGCGGTGTCGCGCGCCTCCAGCACCGCGTAGCCGAGCATCTCCAGCCGGCGCAGCGATACCTGGCGGACCCGCTCGTCGTCCTCGACGACCAGCACGAGCTCGCCGTCCCCGGTCGGCACCGGCTCGGACGGTCCGGTCTCGATCTCGGCCGTCGCCGCGGCGCGCGGCAGGTAAAGCGACACGCAGGTGCCGGCGCCCGGTGCGCTCGTCACCGCGACGAAGCCGCCGGCGTCTCGAACGAACCCGAACACGCTGGCGAGGCCGAGCCCGGTGCCCTGGCCGAGCCGCTTGGTGCTGAAGAACGGCTCGCCGATCCGGCGCAGGATCTCGGGCGGCATGCCGACGCCGCTATCGGTGACGGAGAGCCGCACATGGTCGCCTGGCGCCGCGCCGTCGCGAAGCTCGGGCGAGCCTGGGGTCACCACGACGTTCGCCACCGCGATGGTCAGCGTGCCGCCCGCCGGCATCGCCTCGCGGGCGTTGAGGGCGAGGTTGAAGAGGACGCTGTCGATCTCGCCGGGATCGACCACGACCGGCCACAGGTCGGGTGCAATCTCGGTCCTCAGCGTCACGGCGGGCCCGACCGTGTGCTCGAGCAGGCGCGCCGCCGTCTTCACCCGCTCGCTGACGACGAGCCGCTCCCGCACCGGCGTGCGGCGCCGGCCGGCCGAGAGAATCTGCTGCATGCGCCGCGACAGGGTGGCGCCGTCGCGGATCGCCGACAGCGACGTGGCGATCGCCCGGCGCACGTCGTCGGGTGCCTCGCGCGTCTCGACCAGCTCGAGGTTCCCGGCGACGACGGACAGGAGATTGTTGAAGTCGTGGGCGATGCCGCCGGCGATCCGGCTGAACGTCTCGAAGCGCTGCGATTGCGACAGCTCCTGCTCGGCCCGCTTGCGCTCGGTGATCTCGATCGCGGCGCAGATCACCCCGCCGATCGTGCCGCCTGGATCGCGCAGCGGCTCGACCAGCAGGTCGTAGCACCACGCGACACCCTGCCAGGTGACCTCGACCTCGTGGCGCTCGCCGATCCCGGTCGTGATCACCCGCGTCTTGAGGGCGTCGAGGACGGCGGCGTCCTCCGCGCGCTCCAGGATCTCGGCGTCGCGCTTGCCGATCACGGTGTCGGCGGCGCACCCATAGACGGCGCTGTTCACCCAGGTGTAGCGCAGCGTGCGGTCCTGCGCGAACACCGTGATGGGCGCCGCCGCGAGCGCGAGGCGGAATCGCTCGTTGGCGAGCCGCAGCTCGCGCTCGGCCCGCTTGCGCGCGCCGACCTCGCGGACGATCGCCCACATCGCGTTCGGCCTGCCCTTCGCATCACGGCCCAGAACGGTGCGCAGCTCCACCGGGATCACGGTGCCGTCCTTGCGCCGGTACTCCTTCTCGTAGACGTCCGAGTAGCCGCGGCGCAGGATTTGCTCCTGCACGATCGTCTCCTCCGCGGCGTGCCAGGTCTCCGGCGTCAGGTCCCGATAGGTCAGGTTGCGCAGCTCCTCGGCCGTGTAGCCGAGCATCTCGGCATAGAGGTCGTTGTGGGCGACGATGCGCCCCGTCATGTCGGTCTGTACGAACGGGTCTCGCATCGACTCGTGCAGGGTGCGGTAGCGCAGCTCGCTCTCGCGCAGGGCGGCGAGGACGCGGTCGCGCTCCTCGGCGCGGCGGGCGAGGTCGTTCGACGCCTCGCGCAGCGCCGCCCCGATCGTGTTGATCTCGGTCACCGGCGTCGCCGCGACCGAGGCGATCTCGCCGCGCCCGATCCGTCGCGCGGCCGCGTTCACGACCGACATCGCGGTCAGGATGCGTCGCCCCGTGATGCGGGTCAGGATCAGCGTGAGCATCCCCAGCGCGGCGCCGAGACCCAGAAGGGTGCCGACGGAGCGGGTCACCGGGGCCTCGAGCGAGGCGGTCGGGATGGCGACGATCACGCGCCAGCCGGCCTGCGACGTGTCGTAGGCGAAGAAGGCCGACACGCCGTCGCCATTGGTCGCGGTGAACGATCCGGCGTCGTCCTGGTAGGTCCAGCGTGTCGGCTGCCCCACGACACCGTCGAGCGCCGGGACACGGACGATCTGCAAGCCGCGCCGGTCGATGATGCCGGCCGACCATCCGGCCGGCAGCGCCATTCGCTCCAAGGTCGGACTGAGGAAATCGGGCTGGAAGCTGGCGCTCACCACCCATCCGGCCGCTCCGGAGACGCGGGTCGGCACGATCAGGTGCAGGGCCGGCTGCCCGGTGATCACGCCGGTCATCAGGTCGCTGGTGTAGGGGCGGCCGGTCGCCACCGCATAGGCGTCCGCCGCCTTCAGCTCGGGGGGGTTGCCGGTGAGCCGCGCCCCCATCGGCAGCCGCGTGCTGACGATGCCGACCCCCTCTGGATCGCGCAGGGTGACGTGGAATCGCTGCCTGCGGTGGACCTCCTGGGCGTGCCGGTAGAACTCGTCGAGGTCGCCGCGCTGCAGGCTCGGCGACAGTGCCAGCGCATCGAGCGTCGTGGAGATGTTCGCGACCTCGCGATCGACCGCGACCGCGAGCGTCCGGGCGACCGTCCGGGTGCGCTCCTTCAGACGCTCGCTCTCGGAGAGCGAGTACTGGACGAACAGGATTCCGGTGAACAGGAAGGCCGGCACGACGAGGCCGAGCCCGAGCACCGTCAGGTGCCAGGCCAGCGAGCGACTTCGGCTTTGGTCGGCGGGGCGGACGTCGGTCACGGCGAGCCCTTCGCCGATCCCGTGAGGCCACGACCAGAATGGGCCGCGTCGGCACCGGCGGTCCGCATCATAGGACGGTGACCGGCTGCCTACGACTGGATCTTCGTCGCCGCCCTGGAAGGTCGCGGGGGACGGCCCTCTTGTGTCGGATAGCCGACTCTGGGCGCGCGGCGGAACGCGCTGCGAGCGCGAACTCGCGCATCAGCGCGCCGTAGGGGCTTGGGTCGCCGAGGCTGCCGACCTTGCGGATGTCGGTCTTGCTCTTCAGGAACTCGTAGCGCGAGTCGACCTCGAACTTGGGCGGCGGCAGGACGCTGAACGCCTACGACTGCTCCTCCGGCGGCTGCGGCAGGATCGAGCACAGCATCATCGCAGCTTGGCGCGGGTGACGAAGCGCGCGGCGGCGAAGTTGCCGGCCGACAGCGGCTTTCGGTCTTCATGACTCGGGCCCGACGTCCGCTCGTCCCCGCGAAGGCGGGGCCCACAGGCTGCCCGCCGTGTGGCTCTCGAGTCCCGCCTTCGCGGGAATGAGCGGAGTGTGGGTCGACGTCAGCGGAAACCACTCCAGCCGAGCACGCCGCCCTTGGCGTTCGAGCGCCTCGACGCAAGCGACGGGCGGGACCGCCGTCCCGCGCTCAGGCCGGCGTCGTGATCCGGGCCTTGACGTCGGCGAGGCCGGCGAGGGCTCCGGCGCGTAGGAATCCCTGATCGGACGACACCACGAAGGTGCTGGCGCCGAGCTCCTTGAGCCAGGCCGCTTCCTTGCCGTTCGCCGCGTACACGCTGATCGACTTGCCGGCAGCGCGCGCCGCCGTCGTGATGCGCTCGACCGCGCGGCGCACCGCCGGCGGGTCGGGCGTCTCGTCGCCGAAGGCGGCGGTGAGGTCGCCGCGGCCGATGAACAGCGAGTCGACGCCCTCGACGGCCGCGATCGCGTCGATCTCGTCGAGTGCCTCGGGGTCCTCGATCTGCGCCACCATCACGATGCTGGCGTCGGACTCGGCGATGTGCCGCCACATCGGCACGGCCGTGTAGCGGCCGGCCGGCGTGCTGGTGGCGAAGCCGCGCTTGCCGCCGCGATAGCGGCAGAGTGCGGCGGCCTTGCGGGCGTAATCCGCGCTTGACACGTGCGGGACGAGCACGCCGGCGCCGCCGCTGTCGAGCACCGAGAGGATCGCGTCCGGGCCCGGCACGCGCACCAGCGCCGGCACGCCGGCGGCACGTGCCGCCATCATGGCGATGTCGGTGGTGCCGCGATCGAACGCCGCGTGCTCCTGGTCGATGACGACGAAGTCGAAGCCGGCGTCGGCGACGATCTCGGTGGCGTGGCCGGTCGGCGTCTTCAGGAACGTGCCGATCAGCGGCTCGCGGGCGAGCACGCGCTGGCGGAACGTCGAGGGCGATGAGGTCATGATCACGTGTCCGCTGTGTCGCTGTGCGTCACGGAATCGGATAGTCGTCGGCGTTGAGCACCCAGCCGGGTTTCTGCGAGAAGTCGAGCCGCGGCGGGCAGAAGATGTCGACGAGCTGGTTGAGGCCGGGGCCGACCGCCTCGGTCGTGTGAATCGCCGGCGGCGGGATGACGGCGATCGACGGGCTGCCGCACAGCTCGTGATCGTCGGCGCGCCAGAACGTCTTGTTGACGGTCCAGGGCCAGCGCAGATGGTGGACGAACTCGCCCTCGATCGCCAGCGAGCACTGCTCGAAGTCGTCGTGGTGATGCGGCGAGAGCCGGGTCGCGTCGCGCGGCCCCTGATAGGAATCGAGGAAGTTCACCATGAAGGTGCTGCCGCGCCAGATGCGGCCGAAGCGGCCCTTCTCGGGCGGCACGTCGAGGCCGTAGACGTGCAGCTTGTGGCCGCCCTTCGGCGCCGGCCACGGCGCGAGCGGCGCGACGAGTGGCTTCGCGTCCGCATACGCGCCGGCGTTGCTGCACATGGCGACGAGGTCGGCGGCCCGCGTGGTGATCATGCGGATGATGCGGCCCGGGACGATCACCTTGATCTTCGATGGTCCCGGCGGGACGAAGGCGAGGGAGTTGCCCTCCACCGTCGTGGTGCCGTCGCGCGTGGTGATCTCGACGACGCTCCGCCGGTCGGGCATCAGCACCGCGTACTCGTCTTCCTGCGCCTCGCGCGCCAGCACGGCGCCTACGGTCGGCTCCGAATAGGCGATGACGAAGTTCTGGCCGCGGGCGTACCAGGTCTTCCCGGCGGGCCCGTCCTCCTGCGGCGCCTCGGCGTAGAAGCGCACATACTCGGCGCCGCCGAACGGGCCTGCGGCCGCGCCGGCGCCGGCCGTCTTGGCGGGAGCCGCCGGCGCGAGGGCGGCGCGGGGGTCGCTGACGTCGTACATGGTCACCTCGTCGTCGTAACGATCGTGATGCTCGCCGCGATCGTCGTTGAAACGCGCCGCGGATCAGGCGGCCGCCGGCAGGTCTGCGTCCAGCCCGAGCACACGGGCCGCGTTCAGCGACACCATGTGCCGGATCTGGTCGTCGTCGTAGCCCAGCGCCAGGCACATCGCGATACCGCGCCGGAATCCCTCGATCGGATCGACCGACCCGACCTGGCCGAGATCCGAGCACAGGATGGTCTTCTCGACGCCGGCCGCCTCGATGTGCAGGCGCAGTTCCTCGGCGCCGGCGATCTTGAAGCGCGAGCCCTCGATGAACATGGCGAGCGAGTGCTCGACATAGGCGCCCATCGCGGCCATGCCCTTCACGTCGTTGAGGCTCGCCTCGACGATCTCCTCCGGGTGGGTGAGGATGAGCCGCGTCACGCCGCGCCGCTTGGCCTCCTCGAACACCACCCAGGTCTCGCTGATGTGGAGGTGCCCGCTCGCCAGCGTCATGTCGAAGCGGGCGACGATGTCGAGCACCGCCTTGACCTCGTCGCGCACGCCGCCGCCGGCGTCGAGCACCGGGATGCCGACCGGCGGGCGCATCCGGTCGGTCGAGGCCGGATGGCTCCACTGCGCCTGCGCCTGCCAGCGCAGATGGTTCTCGGCCGCGAGCGTCGGCAGCCAGACGATCTTGCCGCCCATCGCGGCGGTGTGCTCGACCGCGTAGGGGTTGAACCCGCCGACCACGTTGTTGAGCACGATGCTCGGATAGACCTTCGTCGTCAGCTCCGGAAAGTTCGCCCGGATCAGCGCCGCCGTCATGGCGCTCGAATAGTCGTGGTCCTTCGTCACCACCGCGGCGAAGCCGGCCGCCGAGGCGGCGCGCAGCAGCGCGACGTGGTCGAGCGCGCGCGGCGCGATCGACGGGCCGCTGTGGACGTGCGGATCGACGGCGCCGCGCAGCAGCCGGTCGATCCGGGCCTCGGTGTCGTCGCGCGTCATCGTCGGCACTCGGCTCCATGGTCGTCGCCGACGGCCTGTCGTCGGCAGGGACGTCCGCGGCGGCGTCGCGGACGTCGCGTGAGGGACGATCGTGCGACGGCCGCCCCGATGCCGCACGGGGAGCGGCGAAGGGTGTCGGGACGACGAGTCGGCGATCCTCCTGGCGGTTTCTCTCGTGTTCGCGAGAGCGGAACACCGTTTTCTTTTTAAAAAGTAACGACCGTTCGCCGCGGCTGTCAATCGCCAGCCCTCGGGTGCGGCCCGGCCCCATCGAGCGGCCGCCACCGACGATTGTCGCGGGCCACGGGCGCCGCCGTTTCGCGAGCAATCCGGTCGCAATCGGCATACCCGACGGTCACTGCCCGCCGGTCCGGCGCAACGGAAATCTGGTAGAATTCCACGTTGCGGAACGCGACGACGCCCCGTCGTCGCCGAGGAGCAGTCGAGGACGACGATGACGACGGCGGTCGTCGAACGGAGCCACTCCGTGAGAACCTCAGAGGGCAGGCCGAGCGGCGACCGGCGGGCCGCGCGGTCGCGCATCCTCTTCGTGTCGATCTGCCCGCGCGTGTCCGAGCAGGTGCGCCGGCTCGCGAAGGATTTCGACATCCCGATCGAGATCTTCGAAGGCGGGATGACCAAGGGCGGCCTGCAATACGCGATCGCGCATCAGCACGACTATGACGTGATCGTCAGCCAGGGCGGTACGGCGGCACACATCGAGTCCTGCATCACCTCGATCCCGGTCATCACCATCAAGCTGTCGATCACCGACTTTCTCGACGCCTTCGAGCGGGCGATCGAGCGCGACCGGCCGCTGGCGCTGTTCTGCGTCGCCAGCGAAGTGCTGCCCGAGATGGAGCGGGTGGCCCGCTTCTCCGGCCGGGCGCCGGACTACAAGCTCCTCGCGTACTCCCACAAGGAGGAATTCGAGACGCAGTACCGGCTCGCGGCGACGCTGCAGGGCCACACGCTGATCGGCGTCTCCTGCTACTGCGTTCTCGACATGCAGGCTCAGCTCGAGGGACAGGGCATCGACTTCGCCCTGATCAGCCCGTCGCAGCACAACATCCAGAAGGCCATCCTGTCGGCCAAGAGCATCGTCGAGTCGAAGGGCCGCGAGGAGCTGAAGGCCCAGCGGATGAAGAGCATCGTCGACTACTCGGCGCAGGGGATCGTGTCGGTCGACGGCCGGCGGCGCGTCACCTCGTTCAATCCGGCGGCCGAGCGGATCCTCGACATTCGGGCCGGCGCCGTGCTCTCCCGCGGGCTCGACGAGAAGGGCATGCCGGCGGCGCTGCGCGAACTGCACGGCGACGGCGACTTCCAGCTCAACCAGCTCGTCAAGCTCGACGGCGACGACCTCCTGGTCAACCGCATCCCGGTGCGGGCGAACGACCGTCTCGAAGAGACGATCGTGTCGTTCCAGCGCGTCACCGACATCCAGCGCCTGGAGATCAAGGCCCGCATGCAGCTTCTCTCGAAGGGGCTGGTCGCCAAGCACCGCTTCGAGGACATCGTCGGCACCAGCGCGGCGCTGCGCACCGCGATCGACCGCGCCCGCCGCTTCGCCGAGACCTCCGCCTCGGTGCTGATCGAGGGCGAGACCGGCACCGGCAAGGAGCTGTTCGTCCAGTCGATCCACAACGCCAGCGACCGGCGCGACGGGCCGTTCGTCGCGATCAACTGCGCGGCGCTTCCCGAGACGCTGCTGGAGAGCGAGCTGTTCGGTTACGCCGACGGCGCCTTCACGGGCGCGAAGCGCGGCGGCAAGGCGGGACTGTTCGAGCTCGCCCACAACGGCACGATCTTTCTCGACGAGATCGGCGAGGTGTCGCCGGCGATCCAGAGCCGCCTCCTGCGCGTCCTCCAGGAGCGCGAGATCCTGCGGGTCGGCGGCGACCGGGTGATCAAGGTCAATGTCCGGGTGCTGTCGGCGACCAACAAGAATCTCTATCAGATGGTTCGCGAGGGCCAGTTCCGCGACGACCTGTTCTTCCGGCTCGGTGTTTTGAATCTGCGGCTCCCGCCGCTGCGCGAGCGCACCGAGGACATCCGGCCGCTCGCCGATCGTTTCGTGCGGATGGCGAGCGAGACGACGGGCAAGCGCCTCGACGACCTCTCGGCCGGCGACATCCGGCTGCTGCAGCGCTACGCCTGGCCCGGCAATGTCCGCGAGCTCGAGTACTTCCTCGAGAAGCTCGCGATCCTCGCCGACGCCTCGGTGCGCACCAGCGACCTGATCGGCCTCCTGCTCGGCGAGCACACGCGCGCCCACGGACGCGACGCCGTGTCGCCGCGGCCGCTCCTCGACACGACCGACGACGACGACCGGCTGACCCTCGCGGTCGGCCCGATGCGCGACATGCAGCGCCAGATCGTCGAGCGGATGCTGGAGCGGACCAACGGCAACAAGGTCGAGGTCGCGCGCCGGCTCGGCATCAGCCGGGTGACGGTGTGGAACAAGATGAAGGAGGCCGACGCCGAAGCGCGCGATACCGACGCGTTCCGGACGGACGGCCCCTTCGCGCGCGCCGCCGGGGCTCGGTTCAGGACTTGATCTCCCACGGGCTCGCGCCGGTGCGCACGAAGCTCGCGAGCGAGCGCAGCCCGACCTCGACCATGTCGCACACCGCCTGATCGGTGAAGAAGGCGTTGTGGGTGGTCACCACGACGTTCGGGAAGGCCCGCAGGATCGCGAGCTGCCGGTGCTTGAGGATCTCGTCGCGGTGGTCGGCGTGGAAGATGCCGCGCTCGTTCTCCAGCACGTCGAGGGCCGCGGCCGAGACCTTCTTCTCCTCGATCGCCTCGATCAGCGCCTCGGTGTCGATCAGCTCGCCGCGGGCGCAGTTCACGACGATGACGCCATCCTTCATTTTCTTGATCGTGTCGGCATTGATCAGGTGCCGGGTTCCGGCGGTCAGCGGCGCGTGCAGCGAGATCACGTCGCTCTCGGCCAGAAGCTCGTCGAACGGCACGTAGGTGACGAGGTCTTTCAAGGCCGGGTTCGGCACCACGTCGTAGCCGATCAGGCAGGCATCGAAGCCCGAGAGATTCTTGGCCGTGGCGGCGCCGATGCGTCCGGTGCCGACGATGCCGATCGTCAGGTTGCGCATCTCGCGTCCCTGGGCGCCGACGATCGTGTAGTCCTGGGCGTTGTTGCGCGCGATGATGGTCTTCGCCTTGCGGATCGACATCAGGATCAGCATGACGGCGAAGTCGGCGACCGAGTTTGGCGAATAGTCCGCGTTGGAGAACCGGATGCCGAGGCGCCGCGCCGCGGGCGCGTCGATGTTGTTGTAGCCGGCCGTGCGGGCGGCAACGAAGCGGGTGCCGCCGGCCGCGAGAATCTCCAGCACCGGCGCGCTCGCATCGCAGGCGCTGAGGATCGTCACGCACTCGAAGCCCTTGGCGAGATGCGCGTTGTCGAGCGAGAGGTTCTGCGGCACCCGGGTCAGGGAGATGCCGAGCTCCTCGGCGAAGCGGTCGAAGGCGTCGCTCTCGTAAGCGCGCGCCGCATAGGCGATCACGTTCATGCGCGGGAGACCTCGGCGACGCGCCGCTCGGCGGCAGGACGGGGGCGCGGCGGCGCGACGAAGACATTCGGCGTTTCCTCGCCGCGCAGCACGCGCAGCGTTCCGGCGGCCAGCGCCTCGAGCTCGTTCTCGCCCGGGACGATCTCGACCGGTGCGATGAACGCGACGCGCTCGGACACCATGTCGGTCATCCGCTGCGAATGCGCGATGGCGCCGGTCAGCACGATGCGGTCGACCTTCCCCATCACCACGGTCGAAAGCTCGCCGATCCCCTTGGCGATCTGGTACGCCATCGCCCGATAGACGAGGTCCGCCTCGGCGTCGCCGGCATCGATGCGGGCTTCCACCTCGAGCGCGCTGTTGGTGCCCAGATAGGCGACGAGACCGCCGACGCCGCGCATCAGCTTGGTCGCCGACTTGCGGTCGTGGTCGCCGGAGAAGCAGAGATCGACGAGCTGCCGGCACGGAACCCGGCCTGCGCGCTCCGGCGAGAACGGACCTTCCTCGTCGGTCAAGACGTCGATCATCCGGCCGCCCGAGATCACGGTCGCGGTGACGCCGCCGCCCATGTGGCAGACGACGATGTTGGCGTCCTCCAGCCGCAGGCCGTCGCGCTTCAGGACCTTGATCGCCATCGCCCGCATGTTGAGGACGTGGCAGGAGGCGCGCCGCGTCAGCTCCGGGACGCCGGAGAAGCGGGCGATGTCCTCCATCTCGTCGACCACGACGGCGTCGTAGATGAAGGAGGGGATGCCGAGCGGCTCGGCGATGTCGTGGGCGATCAGGGCGCCGAGATTGGAGGCGTGCTGGTCGATCGGCCGGTGGCGCAGGAACTCGACCATGTCGTCGTTGACGAGATACGCGCCGCGCTTCAACGGCGGCAGCTTGCCGCCGCGCCCCGCGACAGCGGCGAGCGTGCCGAGGTCGAAGCCCTCGGCCGTCAGCGCAGCGACGATCGCGGCCTTACGCATCTGGAACTGGTCGCCGACTGTGTCGAACGGCGCGAGGTCGGCGGCGGAGTGATCGACCTTGCGCTCGAGCAGGCGGGCCTCGTCGGCGAAGACGGCGATCTTGGTCGACGTCGAGCCGGGGTTGATGGTCAGGATGAGTTTTGTGTCGATCATGGCGGTTCTTTCAGGAGCGGGGTGCGCGGCGCGTTCGGGCGCGGAGCGGGTTCGGTTGTGATGAACCGAACCCGGCGTCCGCTCGTCCCCGCGAAGAGGGGGCCCAGGGGCGCCACGACGCGGGGCTCTGGATCCCCGCTTTCGCGGGGACGGGCGGAGGACGGGGCGACGTCAGTGGATCCCGGTCTGGTCGTCGCTCACCGAGGCGGCGATGACCAGCGGCAGGAACTTGTCCTGCGCCTCCACGGCTCGCGAGGTGAGCACGATCGGCACCCGGCCGCCGACCACGATGCCGGCGCTCGCCGCGCCGGCCGAGTAGCGCAGTGCCTTGAGCAGGATGTTGCCGACCGAGATGTGCGGGACGACGAGCAGATCGACGTCGCCGGGCAGGGGGCTGTCGTAGCCCTTGATGCGCGCCGACTCGGCGCTGATCGCGAGGTCGTAGGAGATCGGCCCGTCGACGTGACAGCCGGGCAGCCAGCCGCCGCGGTTGAGCTCCGCCAGCGCGGCCGCCTCGGCGGTCTCGGGCATCTTCGGGTTCACGGTCTCGGCGGAGGACAAGAGCGCCACCTTGGGCGGCTCGAAGCCGATCGACCGCATGGTGGCGACCGCGTTCTCGACGATCTCCTTCTTCTGCGCGAGGTCGGGCGCGATATTGATGGCGACGTCGGTGAGGCCGATCAGCTTGTGATAGTTCGGGATCTGGACGAGGGCGAAATGCGACAGCAGCCGCCCGGTGCGCATGCCGCTTTCCGAGGAGAGCATGGCGCGCAGGAGATCGGCGGTCTGGACCTTGCCCTTCATCACGAAGTCGACGGTGCCGTCGCGCACGAGCTCGGCGGCGCGCCGGGCCGAGGCGGCCGGGTCCTCGGCATCGACGATACGGAAGTCCTCGGCGGCTTCGCCGAGCCCGGCCAGCAGCTCGCGGATTTTCCCCGCGCGACCGATCAGGCAGGCATCGAGAATCCCGTCGCGCCTGGCCTGCGCGACGGCCTCGAGCGTGTGGTCGTCCTCGGCCGCGACCACGGCTACGACCTTGCGGCGCGCCGCGCCGTCGCGGACCTTCTCGACCAGCGTGTCGAAACTCGGATAGATCAAGGCAGCACCTTCGAAAGCACGAGGAAGCACGGCTCTCCGCGCCCGATCGGGGCGGCCCCGTCGGCCTGTCGCCAAGACCCGTCGTCAGGGCGCAGCCCAGGGACCGGCTGCAGCGTGGGCAGCCGGAGCGGAGAGAGTTGAGACCGGACCCGCAGGTCCGGCCGCGTTTTTCGGGATGCGTCAGTGCGACTGCGTCAGCGCACCGCGATGGCGAAGTCCGGGCACACCGCGAAGCACTTCAGGCAGCCGATGCACTGCTCGGGATGCAGCGCCACGGCGGGCTGGTAGCCGATCGCGTTGAACGTCTCGGACATGCCGAACACGCCCATGGTGCAGATCTCGCCGCAGTAGCCGCAGGCCTTGCAGATGTCGGTCGTGATCTCCACCGTGTGATGGTGCGTCTGGCAGGCGAGGCAGCGCTCGGCCTCGCTCTGCGCCATCGCGGCGTCGAAGCCGTCCTCCACCAGCGCGAAGCTCCTCGCCCGCTCGGCCGGGTCGGCCTTCTTCGACGCGAGGCGGCGGCGGCGCGGGCCGCCGAGGGGCGCGTCCGCCTCGACCGGCTCGGCGCGCGGCGGATCGATCCTGCCGTCGCCGCCGAGGAAGATGTCGACGGCGCTCGCCGAGGTCCGGCCCGAGGCGATCGCGTCGATGATGGTCGATGGGCCGCTCACCACGTCGCCGGCGGCGAACACGCCGGGCACCGAGGTTGCGGACTTGTCGTCGACCGCGACAGTGCCGCCGCGCGCCACCTTCAGCTTCAGCGCCGCGGCGTCGGCCTGCTGGCCGGCCGCGACGATCACGGTGTCGCAGGCGATGGTGAACTCGCTGCCGTCGACCGCGACCAGCGTCGCGCCGCGGCCGCTGCCACCGTCCTTCGGGGCGAGCTTGACGCAGGTGAGCCGGCCCGCCTCGATCGTCACGGGCGCCGCCTCGAACACGAAGCCGAGCCCTTCCTCCTCGGCCTCGGCGATCTCCTCGGCCGAGGCCGGCATGGCGATGCGGCCGCGGCGATAGACGAGCGTCGTCTGCGCGCCGAGACGGATCGCGGTGCGGGCCGCGTCGATCGCGGTGTTGCCGCCGCCGATCACGGCCACGGTCTCGCCGAGCGCGACCTTTTCGCCGGCGTTGGCGCGCTTCAAGAAGTCAATGCCGTCGAGGACACCGGCGGCGGTCTCGCCGTCGACCCCGAGCTTCACCGGCGTCCAGGCGCCGGTCGCGACCAGCACGGCGTCGTGGCCATCCGCCAGCAGCGCTTCGGGCGAGCGCACCGCGGCGCCGGTCGTGATCGTCACGCCGGTCGCCGTGATGTGGGCGATCTCGGTCTCGACCACGTCGTTCGGCAGGCGATACTCGGGGATGCCCCAGCGCAGCATGCCGCCGGGCTTCGAGGCCGCCTCCAGCACCGTGACGGCGTGGCCCTTCAGCGCGAGATAGTAGGCGGCCGTGAGGCCGGCCGGACCGGAGCCGACGACCGCGACCTTGCGGCCGGTCGACGCCGCCGGCGCGGGCGGCGGAACCTTCGCGGCGAGATCGGCCGCGGCGCGCTTGAGCAGCCGAATCGCCACCGGCTCGTCGAACTGGCGGCGGGCGCACTTCGCCTCGCACGGATGGAAGCAGGCATAGCCGCACACCGCCGCGAAGGGGATCTTCTCGCGAATGGTGGCGAGCGCCGCGTCGAAGTCGCCGTCGCGGATCTCGCGGACATAACGCGGCACGTCGATCCCGGCCGGGCAGGCCGCCCGGCAGGGCGCGACCCGCGGTTCCAGACGAACATGGTCGTTCATGGCTGGTTCTTTCAGGCTGCCGCGAGGACGTTCGCCGCCGCAGCCGCGCCGGCGCGCAGCGCTGCGAGGTTCGCGTCTCGCTTCTTGTCGGAGAAGCGCTCGGAGATCGCCATCTCCAGCGCGTCCTTGGTCAGGATGCCGCCGGCCGTGCACAGGAAGCCGAGCGCGACGAGATTGGCGAGGCCGGGATTGCCCATCTTGGCGGCCGTGTCGGTGAACGGGAAGCCGGCGAGATTGCGGCCCTCGCGCTCCGGCACGAAGGTGGTGTCGTAGATCACCAGTGCGCCCTCGGCGGCGCTCCCCTCGTATTTCTTCATCGCCTCCGGCGACATCGCCAGGACGACGTTCGGGGTCTCCACCTGCTGGTAGACGATCTCGGCGTCGTCGATGATCACCTCGGTCATCGACGTGCCGCCGCGAGTGGCGATGCCGTAGGACACGGTCTGGACGACGTTGGCGCCTTCCAGGATCGCGGCCTCTCCCAGCAGCGTGCCGGCGAGAAGGACGCCCTGCCCGCCGGATCCGGCGAGAACGATCTCGGATCTCCTGGACATCTCGGTCACCTCGTGAAGTTCTTGAACATCGGTCTCGCGCCCTCAGTTGCCGGTCGCCCGGGCGCCGACCTCGGCGTAGCGCGCGTTGAAGTCAGGCTCGTTGCGGTCGACCAGCCGGCCGATCGGAAACAGTCCGGCGCGGGCTTCCGGCGTCATGGTCCGCCAGGTCTCGACCGGCACGGTCTTCTCCTGCAGCCAGGCGATCATCTCGGTGCCCTTCTTCATCTTGTTGTTGGAGCCGAAATGGGTCGGGCAGGGGCTCAGCACCTCGACCACCGAGAAGCCCTTGCGGCTCAGCGCCTCGCCGATCAGCGTTTTGAGGTCGTCGACGTGCCAGGGCGTCGAGCGGGCGACGTAGTTGGCGCCCGCCACCTCGGCGAGCGCGCAGATGTCGACCTGCCGCTCGGGATTGCCGTAGGCGCTCGTCTGGGTGATCGCCCCGCTGAAGGTCGTTCCCGAGAACTGGCCGCCGGTCATGCCGAAGTTGAAGTTGTTGATGATGATCGCCGTCAGATCCATGTTCCGCCGCGCGGCGTGCAGGAAATGGTTGCCGCCGATCGTGACGCTGTCGCCGTCGCCCATGAAGACGACGACGTGGAGATCGTCCTTCGCCGCCTTGATGCCGGTCGCGCAGGCGAGCGCGCGGCCGTGGGTGGTGTGCAGGGCGTGGGTGACGAGATAGTCGTCGAGCTTGCCCGTGCAGCCGATGCCGGTGACGACGACGGTGTCCTGGTTGCTGTAGCCGAGCTCCTCGAAGGAGCGCAGGCAGGCACGCAGCATCGTACCGATGCCGCAGCCGGGGCACCACATGTGCGGCATCACCCCGTCTTTCAGATACTGCTGGCCGGTCGCGTAGGGCACACCGGTGCGAGCCTCTGGGGCGCCGGCTCGCGGTGCGCAGGTCTTGGTGGCGCAAGTCATGAGAAACCTCCTCGCCGCTCGCTCAGATCGCCTTCAGGATGTCGCGCGGCGTGATGATCTGGCCGTTCCAGCCGTTCACCCGCCGGACGTCCTTGTCGGCGCCGAGCACCTTCTTCACCTCGCCGGCGATCTGGCCGTGGTAGTTCATCTCCGGCACGACGACGGTGCGGGCACGGCCGCCGAGCTCGGCGACCGCCTCGCTCGGGAACGGCCAGACGGTGACGAGCTGCAGCACGCCGGCCTTGACGCCCTCGGCCCGCAGCTTGGCGGCCGCGGCGCGCGCCGCCCGTGTCACGGTGCCGAAGGCGACGAGCAGAATGTCGGCGTCGTCGGCCTCGAACGCCTTGGTCTTCACGATCTCGGCGCGATGGTGCTCGAACTTGGCGTTCTTGCGGGCGATCTGCCGGGCGGCGTTCTCCGGCGAGTTGTTGGAGTAGCCGTCGGGCCCGTGCATCGAGCTCGACACGTGCATGATGTACTCGCTGCCGTAGGACGAGATCGGCGGCACACCGTCCGGCGCCGGGGCGAACGGCCGATAGGCGGCCGGGTCGCCGGTCGGCTTGGCGCGGTCGATCACCTCGATCTCGCCCGCGTCCGGGATCACGATGTTCTCGCGCATGTGGGCGACGATCTCGTCGGCCGCGATAACCACCGGGGTGCGCAACCTCTCCGCGAGGTTGAAGGCCTCGACGGTCAGGCTGAAGCACTCGGCGACCGACGACGGCGACAGTGCGATCAGCTCCTGGTCGCCGTGGCGACCCCAGCGGATCTGCATGATGTCGGACTGGGCCGGCTTGGTGGCCAGCCCGGTCGACGGACCGGACCGCTGCACGTTCATCACGACGCAGGGCACCTCGCCCATGATCGCCAGACCCAGATTCTCCTGCATCAGCGAGAAGCCGGGTCCGGACGTCGCCGTGAACGACTTGGCGCCGGTGAGCGACGCCCCGATGATCGCCGCCATCGAGGCGATCTCGTCCTCCATCTGCATGTAGACGCCGCCCAGCTTGGGCATCACCCGGGAGCATTCCTGGGCGATCTCCGACGACGGCGTGATCGGATATCCGGCATAGAAGCGTGCACCGGCGTAGATCGCGCCCTGTGCCATGGCTTCGTTGCCCTGCAACAATCGTCCGTGATTCTTCATCAGTTCCTCCCGATGGTGTCGGGCAGCGTTTATCCAGTGCCGGCGCGCGTCGCGCCGGGCGTCACATCAGGCCGAGCATCTTCCACCAGGGAATGCTGACGACGGCGCCGAGCACGATCAGGACCATGTAGACGAAGGTGAGCTTCACCATCTGCCCGTCGGTCGCCATCTCGTCTTTGGTGCCGAACTGGGCGCACATGTAGATCGTGTTGGTGTAGCGCAGGACCCAGATGCCGCCGGCGCAGAACGTCACGAAGATCACGATCCACGGATTGACGCCGAGCGGAACCAGCAGCGGCGAGAGGATCATGGCGAACATCACCGACATCGACGTCATGTTGGTGAGCAGAAACTTCAGCCCGTAAACCGACACGGCCATGAAGGCGACGAACAGCACCGGCTGGCGGATCACCGAGTCGAGGAACGGGCCGAGCAGCGAGCCGAGATACTTGTCGATCTTCAGGAAGCCGATCACCGAGGCCATGTTGAAGACGCTGCCGATCAGCATCACGGCCGGCCACTCGATGCCGTTCTTGAAGTCGTTGGCCGTCATGGTGCGGACGCCGAGCAGCGTGCACATGGCCGTGACGGCGACGACGCCCGAGTTGATCTTGTGGTAGCCCTCGGTCATCCACATCAGGAGCGCGCAGATCAGCACGGCGAGGACGATCTTCTCGTCCTTAGTCATCGGGCCGATCTTGGCGAGGGCCTCCTTGCCGTAGTTCGCCGGCAGCGCGACCTTCTCCTTCGGAGAGTAGAGGACCAGGATCGCGACCGTCATGCCGATGCCGACCACCAGGCCCCAGGGCAGCGACCACAGGAGCCAGTCCATCCAGGAGACGTTCTGGAACTCCTTCGGCAGGGCGGCGATCAGGGCGTAGTGCGAGAACGAGCCCGACAGGAAGATGTGGCCCATGATCACGTAGCCGAGATAGCAGGCGCCGAGCATGCCGGCGGCCGCGGCACTCTTGCGCGGCAGGCCGAGCGAGTCGGAGATCGCAAGCGCCATCGGCGAGGAGAGCGCCGCCTTGGCGTTCATCGAGGGCACCAGCGGGCTGATGATGATGCCCGAGCCGACCAGGCCCAACACCTGGCCCTTGAAGGTCGGCGGCACCAGCGACAGCACCCACAGCGAGATTCGCTTCAGGAGTCCGACCCGCCCGGCGACGGCACCGAGGCCGAACGCGCCGACCATGATCCACCAGCCTGGCGTCGAGAAGTTGTAGAAGGCGCGCGGGAACGGCACGGCGCCGAACGCGACCCACAGCGTGCACATCATCAGGCCGGTGACGTATTCCGGCACGAGCTGGGTCATCCACCAGCCGACCGCGCAGATCGTGATGCCGAGCGCGTACATGGCCTGCGTGGTCAGGCCGTCGGGCGGCGGCAGGGTCCCGACATAGACGCCGATCGCGATCGCGGCCAGCGATCCGACGATCCTGATGATCTTGATGACGTCGAGCTTTTCTTTATCAGCTCCCATCGTCCGCTCCTGAAACCTATGAACGTGTTCTGGAGAGGTTCGGCCGCGGATGCGGCGAACCGGCAGAAGAGGCGAAAAGCCTCTGCGGACGCCCACGGGGGGAGGCGCTCGCCGGGAAGAGAGCAACCGAGGTGCCAGTGGGGGCGCCGGAGGCAGGAAGGGGCAGGCGGCGGCGCGGAGCGGCTACTCTTTAATTTGTCGAATCAGAGAATTGTGGTCCGCCCCCGGACGAACCCGTAAGGTGATCTGCGGATTGGCGAACGCAGCGTCGGACGCACGGCAAAGGCGGTCGTGAACGCGGCCGGATGTTCAAACTTTCAACGCCGTCAAAAAAATGAACGCGCCGCCGTTCGATCCTCGGCCGCACGGGCTCCCCCGACCCTCGCCGTCGTGCTACACCGCCGGCGAGGGTGTGCTGGTCAGGCGCCGGCCCCGCAAAAATCCACGGACCGAAAACATGAACATCGGTGACAGTCCGCTGCTGACGGACCTCTACCAGCTCAACATGATGCAGGCCTATCTCGCCAACGGGATGACCGGGACGGCGTCGTTCGAGCTGTTCGTGCGGCGGTTGCCGCCGGGGCGGTCCTTCCTGATGACCGCCGGGCTCGAGCAGGCGGTGGACTGGCTCGCCGGCTTCCGGTTCTCCGCCGACGAGCTCACCTATCTGGAACAGAGCGGCCGGTTCGACGCCGCGATGCTCGACTATCTCGCGACCCTGCGCTTCGCGGGCGACATCGACGCCATGCCGGAGGGCACGGTGTTCTTCCCGCACGAGCCGATTCTCAGGGTCACGGCGCCGCTGCCGCTCGCGCAGCTCCTGGAGTCGCGGCTCATCAACCTGATCCAGATGCAGAGCCTGGTCGCCACCAAGGCGGCGCGCGTGATGCTGGCGGCACCCGGCAAGACGCTTGTCGACTTCGGCTTCCGCCGGGCGCACGGGGCCGAAGCCGGGCTGATGGCGGCGCGCGCGTCCTACGTCGCCGGCTTCGCCGGCACCGCGACCGTGCTGGCCGAGATGCTGTGGGGCATCCCGATCTACGGCACCATGGCGCACTCCTACGTGCAGGCGCACGAGGACGAGAGCGTCGCCTTCGAATCGTTCGCGCGGGCGCGGCCGGACAATCTCACGCTGCTGATCGACACCTACGATCCCGAGGCCGCGGCCCGGAAGGTCGTCGCCCTCGCCCCGAAGCTCGCGCGGGAAGGCATCGTGATCCGCTCGGTGCGCATCGACAGTGGAGACCTCGTCGGCCTGTCGCGGCGGGTGCGCGCCATCCTCGATGCGGGCGGCTGCCCGGACATCAAGATCTTCGTCTCGGGTGGGCTCGAGGAGGGGCAGATCGCCGCGATCGTCGAGTCGGGCGCGCCGATCGACGGCTACGGGGTCGGCACCGCGCTCACCACGTCGCAGGACCAGCCGGTGCTCGACATCGTCTACAAGCTGCAGGAGTACAAGGGCGTGGCGCGGCGCAAGCGCTCGGCCGCGAAGCAGACGTTTCCAGGCCGCAAGCAGGTGTGGCGCACTCATGCGGCGGACGGCACGATCGCGGGCGACGTCATCTCGCTCGACGGCGAGACGCTGCCGGGAGAGACGCTGCTCGCGCCGGTGATGCGGGCGGGCGAGCGGGTGCGTCGCGATCCGACGCTCGCCGAGATTCGGGCGCGCGCCGCCGCCGAGCTCGCCGCGCTGCCGAAGGCGCTGCGCGACCCGCTGCATCCCGGCCCCTACCGGGTCGAGATCGGCACCGCCCTGCACGACCTCACCGAGGCGGTCGACCGCCGCATCGCCGCGCACGGGTGATGTTCCGCCTCGTGCCCCGGACGCCGCGCGGGGCATCGCGCCGTGCGGTGAGCCGGGGCCCAGGGGCGGTTCGACGAGCGGTTCGCCCGGTCGCCCTGGGTCCCGGGTCGCGGCGCTGCGCGCCGCGCCCGGGACACGAGGTCGCGGCCTCCGGCGCCGCCTCGGTAAGCCCCCGTTAAGCCTGATCTGGATTAATGCCCCAATTCGGGACATCCGATCCGGACCGGGGCCGCCATGGCGGAGCGCATCCTCATCGTGGACGACGACCCGGTGCAGCGGCGCCTGCTGGAGGGGCTCGTCCAGAAATTCGGCTTCGACGCGGTGTCGGTCCCGGGCGGCGACGCCGCCGTGGCGCTGCTCGCCGACCCCGACGCGCCGGCCGTCGACGCCGTGGTGCTCGACCTCGTGATGCCGGATCTCGACGGGCTCGGCGTGCTCTCGCGGCTGCGCGACCTCGGTCACGCCCTGCCCGTGATCGTCCAGACCGCGCATGGCGGCATCGACAACGTCGTCTCGGCGATGCGGGCCGGCGCGGTCGACTTCGTGGTCAAGCCGGTCGGGCCGGAGCGGCTGCTCGTGTCGCTGCGCAACGCCCTGCAGGCGCGCGCTCTCGAAGGCGAGCTGTCGCGCCTCAAGCGCAGCCGCGCCGGCACCCTGACGATCAAGGACATCGTCACCCGCAGCCCGGCGATGCGGGCCGTGCTGCGCGCCGCCGAGAAGGCGGCGACGTCGACGATCCCGGTGTTGATCGGCGGCGAATCGGGCGTCGGCAAGGAGCTGCTCGCCCGCGCCATCCACGGGTCCGGCGAGCGCCGGGCGAAGCCTTTCGTCGCCGTGAACTGCGGCGCGCTGCCCGACACGCTCGTCGAGTCGATCCTGTTCGGCCACGAGAAGGGCGCCTTCACGGGCGCCTCGGAGAGGCATGTCGGCAAGTTCGTCGAGGCCTCGGGCGGCACCCTGTTCCTCGACGAGGTGGGCGAGCTGCCGCCGGCCGCCCAGGTGAAGCTCCTGCGCGCCCTCCAGGAGGGCGAGGTCGAGCCGGTCGGCGGGCGGCGCCCCGTCAAGGTCGACGTGCGGCTGATCTCGGCGACCAATCGGGACCTGATCGCCGACGTCGGCGCCGGGCGCTTCCGCGAGGACCTGTTCTACCGCCTGCACGTCTTCCCGATCACGCTGCCGCCGCTGCGGGCGCGGGCCGAGGACATCCCGGAGCTCGTGCGCCATTTCCTGGTGCGGTTCGCGGCCGAGGAGGGGCGGCGGGTGCGCCGCGTCTCGGCCGAGGCGCTGGCCCTGCTCGCCGGCCACGCCTGGCCCGGCAATGTGCGCCAGCTCGAGAACGCGGTGTTCCGCGCCGTCGTGCTGGCCGAGGGCGACGAGATCGGACCTGACGAGTTCCCGCAGATCGTCACCGCCGCGACCGTGCCGATTCCGACCGCGGAGTCGCCGCCTTCGCTGGTCCCGGCAACGGTGCCGGCGGGCGCCGCGAACACGTCCGGCCCGCTCTCGGCAACGAGGCTCGCCGCCACGAATTTGCCGCAGACCGGACCGGTCGCCGTCTCGCTCACCGACACGATGCCGTCCGCGGCCGACCTGATGCCGCTTCTGGGGCCGGACGGCGAGGTGCGGCCGCTGGACGAGATCGAGGCCGGCGCGATCCGCTTCGCGATCGCCCATTACAATGGGCAAATGTCTGAGGTCGCACGCAAATTGCGGATCGGCCGGTCGACTTTGTATCGCAAGCTGGAAGGGCTCGGCATGGCGCCGTCGGAGGACGACGCGACCGTCGACGTGTCCGCCCGGTGACAGCGCCGCGAAAACCGCGACGTAGGCCACGAAAACTGGGGCTCGGCCGCAACCGGCTGAGCTAAGTTGAAGTCCCGATGCCGTGGCCGTGCGTCGCTTCGCGGCGGCTGCGGAGAAATTCGAGTCTCCCGGGTCGGCGGCGCCGCCGATCCGGAACCGTCGGCGTCGCGCGGCGGGCTCGATGTGGTGCTGACGTTTGCCCCTGGGAGGACATCGCCTATGCGCTTCGATCGTCTGCTCGCCGGAACGGCGCTCGCGCTGGTTCTCGCCCTCGGCACCGCCCACGCCCAGTCCGCACCCGACACGCCGGCCGCCGCTCCGACGGCGCCCGCGCTCGACGCGGTTCCGCCGACCGAGCCGGCTCCGCTCGCCGTGACGCCGGCCGATCTCGCGCCCGCCGATCCGGCGCCGGTCGCCGCCGC